>JBIJAD010000019.1:0-21114 GCA_044345955.1 Lysobacteraceae bacterium | reverse complement strand
GCTACGGCCAGCCTGGAGCCAGGCACGATGCAGTTTCTGGAGCCAGGCGAGGACGTGAAGTTCTCGCAGCCGGCGGATGTCGGGTCGAGCTACGCCGAGTTCATGCGCCAGCAGTTCCGCGCGGTCGCTGCAGCGATGGGCATCACCTACGAGATGCTCACCGGCGATCTCACGCAGGTGAACTACTCGTCCATTCGGGCCGGATTGCTGGAATTTCGGCGACGTTGTGAAGCGATCCAGCACGGCGTCATCGTCCACCAGCTGTGCCGCCCGCTGTGGCGCGCGTGGATGACGCAGGCCGTGCTCGAAGGCGCGCTGGTGCTGCCCGGCTACGCGCGCGGTGGCGTTGCGCGCCGTCGCGCCTACACAGCCGTGAAATGGGTCGCGCAGGGCTGGCAGTGGGTCGATCCGAAGAAGGAATTCGACGCGATGATCGCGGCTATCCGCGGCGGCTTGCTCTCGCGCTCGGAAGCGATCTCCAGTTTCGGCTACGACGCCGAGGACATCGACCGCGAGATCGCCGCCGACAACGCCCGTGCCGATGCGCTGGGCCTGGTCTTCGACTCCGATCCAAGACATGACCATCCGACGGCGACGTCGGCCAACGCACCCTCTTCGCAGACGACGTGATGACCTCACTTGTTCACCTGGCGTCCCGTCTGTACGGGACGCCGCTGCTGATCGCGCGCGCCAAACTCGACACGCTGCTCGCCGTGCTCGGCCCGCGCATTGGTCTGGCGCATACGGACCTCGCATTGCCGGCGATCACGCCGACCTCGCAAGCTCCGCCGCCATCGCTACCGGGGATCGCGATCATTCCAATTCACGGCACGCTGGTGCGCCGCGCACTCGGGCTCGACGCCGCCTCGGGCCTCACGTCCTACGCACGCATCGCGGCCGATCTCGACGCCGCGCTCGCGGCCCCGGAGGTCACGGGCATTCTGCTCGACATCGACTCGCCCGGCGGTGAAGCCGGTGGCGTGTTCGAGTTGGCCGAACGCATCCGCGCGGCGAGTGCGACCAAACCGATCTGGGCGCATGCCGGCGACAGTGCGTTCTCGGCCGGCTACGCGATCGCCTGCGCGGCGCAACGTGTGTCGCTCGCGCAGACCGGCGGCGTCGGCTCGATCGGCGTGATCGCGCTGCACATCGACCAGTCGGTGCGTAACGCGCAGAACGGCCTGAGCGTGACCGCGCTGTATGCCGGCGCGCACAAGAACGATGCGACCCCGCACGCGCCGCTGACGCCGCAGGCGAATGATGCGCTGCAATCCGAGATCGACCGCCTCTACGCGCTGTTCGTCGATCACGTCGCGCAGATGCGCGGCCTGGATGTGGCGACCGTGCGTGCGACCGAGGCGGCGCTGTTCTTCGGCGAGGACGCGGTCACCGCGGGCCTGGCCGATGGCATTGCGTCCTTCGACGCCACCCTCGCCGACTTCGCCACCGCCTTGCGCGGGCGCGGCCGTTCGCCGGGTTCTTCCACACCGCTTGCGTCACCGATGCGGCTTTCCCTTCCACCCCCCACGGAGTGCTCCATGACTGTGCCCACCGAGGCGGCGCCCGCGCCGTCCACGCCCCCTGCTGTGCCCGCACCGGCCACTGCATCCGCCGTCACGCCCGTCGCCCCGCCTGCACCGGCGACGTCCGCCGTGTCGCCCCCCGCGGATCCCCACGCCGATGCGGTCGCGGTCGCCGAGCTGTGTCTGCTCGCCGGCTGTCCCGAGCGCACCATCGAGTTTCTTGCGGCACGCCTGTCTGCGTCGCAAGTCCGCCAGGTGCTGCTGCAGGCCCGTGCCGATCAGGTCGAGATCGCCTCGCACCACCTCGCGGATGCGGCACCGGCCGCCGCCGCAACCACCGCCAATCCCGTCGCCGATGCGGTGCGCAAGCGTCTCGGCACGACCACAGCCGCAGGAGCCTGAGCGATGGCCGTTCTTCACGAACCGATCACGCTCGGCGACCTGCTCAAGTACGAAGCGCCGAACCTCTACTCGCGCGACGAGGTCGTCATCGCGCCTGGCCAGACACTGGCGCTCGGCACGGTGGTCGGGCGCGTCAGTGCGACGCACGAAATTGTCGCCCTCGATCCCACGGCGAGCGATGGCCGCGAGACCGTCGCGGGTGTGCTGATCGAAGCGGTCGCCACGTCCGCGACCGAACGCAAACGCAGCGTCGTGGTGGCGCGCCACGCGATCGTGTTCGGTGGCGTGCTCGTGCTGCCCACCTCCCTCACATCCGAGCAGACCGCTGCTGCCCTCGCGCAGTTGACGGCGCTCGGCATCCTCGTCCGTCAGTATCCGCAGAGCACGACCCATGCAGAATCCCTTCAGTAACCCCGCGTTCTCGATGGCCGCGCTCACCGCCGCCATCAACCTGATTCCAAACCGCTACGGCCGGCTGCAGGAACTCGACCTCTTCCCCGAGAAGCCGGTGCGCCTGCGCCAGATTCTGGTCGAGGAAAAGGCCGGCGTGCTGACTCTGCTGCCGACGCGGCCCCTCGGCGCACCGGGCACGCTCAGCGCCAGCCCCAAGCGCCGGATGCGCTCGTTCGTCGCGCCGCATATCCCGCACGACGACGTCATCCTGCCGGCCGACGTGAGCGGCTTGCGTGCCTTCGGCTCCGAGACCGAGCTCGAATCGATCGCGAGCGTCGTGGCCGAGCGTCTGGAGATGATGCGCAACAAACACGCGATCACCTTGGAACACCTGCGGATGGGCGCGCTCAAGGGTCAGATTCTCGATTCAGACGGCAGCGTGCTCTACGACCTCTACGACGAGTTCCGCATCGCCCAGCAGCACGTCCCGTTTGGGATCGACAACCCGAACAACGGCACCGATGTGAAGCAGAAGTGCATCGAGACCCTCGCGCTGATCGAAGAAGGGCTGCTCGGCGAATTCATGACCGGTGCGCGGGTGCTGTGCTCGCAGGAGTTCTTCGCTGCGCTGACCTCGCACAAGGACGTCAAGACCGCCTACGCACAGTGGCAGCAGGGCGCGGTCCTGATCAACGATGTGCGCAAAGGCTTCAACTTCGGCGGGCTGGTGTTCGAGGAGTACCGCGGCAAAGCGTCCGATCTGGAGGGCACCGTGCGGCGCTTCATCGCCCCCGGCGAAGCACACGCGTTTCCGGTCGGCACCCTCAACACCTTCGCGACCTACAACGCGCCGGCCGACTTCAACGAGACCGTCAACACCCTCGGCCAGCCGCTGTACGCCAAGCTCGACGCGCGCAAGTTCGACCGCGGCACCGATGTGCATACGCAGTCCAATCCCCTGCCGCTGTGTCTGCGTCCCAGCGTGCTGGTGAAACTCTCGATCATCTGAGGCTCTCCATGACCACCACCACAGGACTGGCGGCATCGCCGGCGGTCGGGGATCGATTTACCCGCGCGATCGACCGCGTCCTGATCCACGAGGGCGGCGATGCCGACGATCCGCGCGACGCCGGAGGCCGGACGCGCTGGGGCATCAGCCAGCGTACCTATCCGACGCTCGACATCGCCATGCTCACGCGCGCCGAGGCGATCGCGCTCTATCGGCGGGATTTTTGGACACCGCTGCAGGGCGATGCGTTGCCGCCCGCGCTCGCGTTTCAAGCGCTCGATGCCGCCGTCAACCACGGCGTCGGGCGCACGGTGCGTTGGCTGCAGCGGCTGGTCGGCGTGCGCGTCGATGGGCAGCTCGGGCCGCTCACGCTGGCCGCGATTCAGGCTGCCGACCAGCGCGTGTTGATCCAGCGCCTGCTCGCTCTGCGCCTGGACCTCTACGTCGAACACGAGCGCTTCGCGGCGTTCGGGCGCGGCTGGACGCGGCGCATCGCCGAAAACCTGCGGTATGCCGCGCGAGACCTCGCGTGAGCACGCCATTGGATCCCGCCTTCGAAGCGGCGCACGACGCCCTGTTCGCGGTGTTCGGCGAGCCGGCGTTCGTCCGACGCGGACGCGCGGCGCCGAAGCCCGTGCGCGTCGTCATCACCTTCGGTGTGCGTGAACTCGGCGACTACAGCCAGGGTGTCTCGCGCGTGACGACGGTGAAATTCCGCAACACGGAGTGGACGCCGCGCACGGGCGACTGGCTGCAACTGCCGACGACTCGATTGCGGATCGATCGCATCGTGCTCGACGACGGTCTCGTCACCGAGGCGGTGCTGCTTGGCTGAGGTACCCATTCCTTGGGCGATTCTGGAGCTGGTTCAGACGCGCCTGCGCACCATCCGCAAGGCGGGTGGCTACCGCACCGATGCCGGTCGCGACGTGCGTCTGGAACCTGCGCCGTTTGATCCGAACGATGCGCCGCGCCTGACGCTCTATCCGCTGACGATGCTCGTGCCCGATGACGCGCGCAGCGCGAGTGAGCGCGGCTTCACGTTCGTCGTCGAAGCGCTCGTGCCGGTCAAACTCGACAGCGCGCAAGCGCGCATCGTCGAAGCGATGGCCGACATCGAGGATGTGCTGGATGGCTACCTCCAGTCGCCACTGGCGTTGCCGTTGCAGTTTCAGGAAGCGGTATTGCTCGATCGTCCTGATGGCGTGGCCGCAATGGCGGTGCAAGTGATGTTCGGCACGCGCTATCGGCGCGTGGGACCACCATGACCGCGTCGTTACACGCTGATCTCGACGGCGCGCTGGCTGCCTCGCGCAACCTCAGCGCTCTCGCGTCCCGGATCCCGGCCTTGCACACGCGCGCGATCGGCACGCTGCGTCGCCGCCTGCCGGTCCACGCGCGCCGCGATATCCAGGCCGAGTACCAGATCGGCGCGCGTCGCCTCACGCAAGACCTGCAGTCGCGCGCCACCGATGACGGCGTGCGTCTGGTTGGGCGCTTCCGCGGCATCGGCTTGCGGAATTTCGCGGCACGGCAAACGAAGCGCGGGGTGACCGCCGCTGTCCTCCGCGGCAAGCGCAACCTGCGCGCGCACGCCTTCCTCGGCGTCGGCGTGAACCGCAACGCCCAGGTGTTTCGGCGCGAAGGCCCCAAGCGCGTGATGCAGCAAGGCCGGTACGCCGGCAAACAGAGACAGCCGCTGGTGGCCGAGTACGGCGCCACCGCCGCACAAATGCTCGCCAAGGGCCGCCGGCCCGAGCGCCTCATCGACTACGCCCGCGGCGTGCTCGCCGCCGAGGCCGATCGCCTCCTGCGGTTCGCCGCCGCACCTTCCCCCACTGCCTCCTCACCATGAAAACCATTCGTCTCAATCACCCGCACACGCACGAAGGCATCACCTACACACCGCCACCTGAGGGCGTCGAACTCACCGTCAACGACGCCGATGCCGCGCTGCTCGTGGCGTGGGGCCTGACCGCATCGCCGCCAACGCTCGACGCGGCGTCGATCGCAGCGACCGACGCCACCATCGATCGGCTCGTCGATGCGCCCGACGACGCGCACGACAGCGACCGCGTCGCTGCCGATCACGAGGAGACCAGCGCATGAAGGACTTCTCCTTTCAGGGTGGCCTGTATCTCGGCACCCGCCTCGCGGGCGGTCGGCCCGGCGCGCTACGCTGGGTCGGTGATGCGCCCAAGTGCGATCTCACGCTCAAGACCGAGACCGAGACACGCAAAGAGTCGTACTCGGGCAATCGCCTGACCTCTGCTGTGCTGCAGAAGGGCAAGGAGGCCGAGCTGTCGATCGCGATCAACTGGGCCGACATCGACAACTTGCTGCTCGGCCTGTACGCGACCAAAGCCACGATCGCCGGCGGCACGCTCACTGGCGAGCGGCTGCCGATGCCACTCGCCGCGAACGATCTGATTGCACTCGATCACAGCACAGTCAGCCAGTTCGTGCTCACCGACAGCAATGCTGTGCCCGCCACGCTGGTGGCGAACACGCACTACCGCGTCCAGAGTGCGCGAGCAGGCCTCGTGCAGTTGCTCGATCTCGCTGCCTTCACGATGCCCCTGCGGGCGGCGTATCGCTATGGCGCGCGAGTCAGCATCGCCATGCTCACGACCGCCGCGCCCGAACGCTATCTGTTCCTCGATGGCATCAACACGCTCGACGGTGCGCCTGTGCAAGTCCGCCTGTATCGCGTGCAGTTCAACCCGGTCTCCAATCTCGGCCTGATCCACGAGTCGTTCGGGCAGTTCGAGATGACCGCGTCGGTGCTGTTCGATCCCGAGGCCGCGGCCGATCCCTTGCTCGGCGGCTTCGGTCGGCTCGATCTGCCGGAGGTGCCGTGATGGCCACGAAGATTCCCGCGGCGCCACCGTCTGTGGATGAGGCGGCCTCGGCCGCAGACGACCTCGCCGTCCTGCACCCCGATCGCACGCTCGTGATCGCTGGGCGCACGGTGACGATCCGCGAGTACGGCTTCTTCGAGGGGCTCGAGATCGCCGATCGCGCGAGCGCGTTCATTGCGGATCTGGTCGCCGCAAGCGACGCCGGCACGCTGCGTTATGCTCAGGTGCGCCGGCTGTTCGGGCGTCATCGTGCGGTGATCCCCGCGATCGCGGCGCAGGCAGGCGACGTCGAGGTGGCGTGGCTCGAGGTGCTCGCGCCGGACGATCTGGATCTGTACCTGGCGACTTGGTTCGCGGTCAACGCCGCTTTTTTCGTGCGCGAGGTGCTGGCGGAGGTCCGCGAGGCCCAGCTCCTCGAAGCGCACCCGCTCGCGGCCAGCGCGTCGGCTGGCGCGATCTCTTCGTCCGACTCGCCACTGCCGGGCACGGGCACCTCGAGCAACTCGGCCGACGCACCGAGCGTCAGTTGATCGCCATGTTCGCGGCCGTCGATCGAGATGAGCGTCGCCGTCGCGCGGACTTCATCGAAGACGTGGCCACCGCCGTGTGGGGTGGCGAGGCTGCCGAAGCGCGCGTGAAGGCCCTGCGTGGACGCGATTAACGCCATCACACCCGCTGCCGCATGAATCAGGATTTCGTTCTCAATCTGAAGGTCCGCGGCGACTCCGCGCAGGCCGAGGCCAGCCTCGCGCGTGTAGAAGGCGCACTGGGTCGCGCCGACCGTGCCGTGGCGCAACTCAACGCCACCAGCGCGACCGCCGCACGCACGAGCGCCGCGCAGGCCGGGGCGCAGGACGCCGTCGCGGGCGCGCACCGCCGCGGCGCACGCGCGACAGAGGTCGGCGCGCGGGCCGTGAACGAGTACGGCGTATCCGTCGGCCAGACACGGCAGGCAATGCGGATGCTGCCGGCGCAGATCACCGATATCGTCACCTCGCTCGCCGGTGGTCAGAAGCCGTGGCTGGTCGCCATCCAGCAGGGCGGCCAGTTGAAGGATTCCTTCGGCGGCATAGTGCCCGCCGCGCGTGCCTTGCTCGGCGCGATCACGCCGCTGGTCGCAGGCGTCGCGCTGGTCGCAACGGTACTGGGAAGCGTCGCGGTCGCAACCGTGTCGAGCTATCGGGAAACGCAAGCCTACGAGCGCGCGCTGATCGCCAGCGGCAACGCCGCTGCAACCACGGCCGGACAGCTGCGCGTGATGAAGGACATTGTCGGCGGGGCGACCGGCGAGTACAGCAACGCCGAAGCCGCGCTGACCGCACTGGCCGCCGCAGGCACCCTCGCGGGCGACACGCTCGAACTCGCCGCGAGCGCCGCGGTCAATCTCTCGACCCTGACCGGCGCGTCGATCGAGGATACGACGCAGAAGGTGATCGCGCTGGCGCGTGCGCCGTCCGCGCAACTACTCGAGCTCAACCAGCAGTACCGCTTCCTCTCGGTCGAGGTGTACCAGCACGTCCGCGCGCTCGAAGCGCAGGGTCGTGCGCAGGACGCCGCACGTCTCGCCATCGAGACCTTCGCGCGTGTCCACGAGCAGCGTGTGCAGGAGGCGTATGCGCGCGCGGGATCGCTCGAACGCGCGTGGATCGCGCTCGGCAAGGTCATCGGCGGCGTCTGGCAGACGATCCGCAACATCGGCCGCGACGATCTCGCGTTCCGGTTGTCGAAGACCACCGACGAACTCGAACGCATCGGCAACGAATGGCGCGAACTCGGTGGCCTGAACTCGCTCGATGCGGTCCTCGCCAGTTCCGAAGTCGACGCCGACACGAAACAACGCATCCGTGCCCTGCGACAAGAGCAGGCGACCCTGCAGCGCGAGGCCAACGCCGAACAGGCGAAGGCGGAGGCACAGGCGGCGACGCAGGCAAAGCAGACCAACGCGATCAATGCCCTCGGTCGCGCGCAGGCGGCGCTTGGCCAGGACCGCGCGATCGCCAAAGCGCAGCAGCTGCGCGCACTCGAACGCGATATCGCCGCGCTGCGCGCCGGTGGTGTGACCCAGGTCGAAGGCGTGTCGCTCGCCGCCTTCGAGCGCACGCGCCGCGCGCAGATCGACGACCAGTTCAAAGCGCCGAAGGCCGCCCGCGCGCTGAAACCCAAAGCCACCGATGCCGATCGCGCGCGCGAGTCGGCCGAGCGCGAACTGGAATCCCTGCGTCGCGAGATCGCGCTGCTCGGCGAGGTCGAAGCCAGCCAGACTCGTGCTGGCGAGGCCGCACGCATCCGCTATGAGACGACGCAGGGCGCGCTCAAAGCCCTCGCGCCCGCCCTCAAGGCGCAGCTGATCCAGGAGGCCGAAGCGCTCGACAAGGCGCGCGCCGCTGCGGAAGCAGAACGCGAGCGCAAGGCCGAACTCGAGAAGACCATGCGTGCCTATGAGGCGCTCCGCGCTTCGCTGCGCACGCCGACCGAAGTGGCGCTGGAGGAAGCACGCTCGCAGGTCGCCCTGCTGAACGATGCATTGCGCGACGGCATCGCGACCAAGGCCGCGTTCGATGCGGCAATGGCACGTGTGGTGCAGACGAGCTTCCGCAAACCCGATGCCATTCCCGGCGCGGCACCGGAGTTGGATCAGACCGGCAGCGAGTTGGCGCAGATCGAACAATCGCGTGTTCGCCTCACGGCGTGGCATGCCGAACAGCTCGCGTTGCTTGCGCAATTCCGTTCGCAGCGCGCCGATCTGAATGCGCAGTGGGATGTGCAGGAAGAAGCCATCGAGCGCCAGCACCAGACCGCGCTCGCGCAACTGCAATCGGCACAGACGCAAGTGCTGCTCGCGGGCGCCTCCGCGACCTTCGGCCAACTCGCCGACATCGCCAAGTCTTTCGGCGGCGAGCAGAGCGCGACCTATCGCGCGCTGTTCGCGCTCAGCAAGGCGTTCGCGATCGCGCAGGCGGCGCTGGCACTTGCGAACAACGTCGCCGAAGCCAGCAAGGTGGGTTTCCCGCAGAACATTCCCTTCATCGCCGGTGCGATCGCGCAAGGCGCGACCATCGCCGGGCTGATCGCGCAGGCGACCTTCAACGGCGGGGGCGGCTACGCCACCGGCGGCCATGTGCGCGGACCGGGCACAGCGACCTCTGACAGCATCCCGGCGTGGCTGTCGGATTTCGAGTTCGTGACGCGTTCGGCCGTCGTGCGCCAACCCGGTGCGCTGCCCTTTCTCGAAGACTTCAATCGACGCGGCATGCCGGCGCTGGAAGCGTGGCACGCGCGAAGATTCGCGCATGCCGCACCGCCGTCCGTGTCGCTGCCCCGCGCGCCGCGCGTGAATTTCGCCGACGGCGGACTGGCGCGTGCGGCGGCCGGGCTGAACCCGCAACTCAACCTGCGCCTGATCAATGCGATCAACACCGATGCGCTCGCCGAGTCGATGGCGCAGAGCCGTGGCATGGAACAGACGATTCTCAACGTGATCGACCGCAACGGCAGCTTCTTGCGCCAGCGCATCGGAGGCGGCTGATGGCCTACGCGATCGACACGCTCGTGAAGGCCGGTGGCGACGATGCCCACTACCGTTTGCTCGATGCGATTCAGACGCTCGCCGAGCAGGCGGGTTGGACGATGCTGCGCTACGACACGTCCAGCCCCGAGCGCGAACTGATCTTGCGCTCCACCGGCACCACGGGCGAGGAAGAGATCACCGTCGGCTTCAAGACATATCAGTCGATCGCCGCCGACTATTACAACCTGCTCGCCGCGACGATGATCGGGTACGTGCCGGCAGCACCGTTCGAGGCGCAGCCCGGCATCAAGACCAGCGGCGTGCCGGCTCACAATCAAGCCGTCAGCTACTTCCTCACCGCCAATCCGCGTCGCATCGCAGGCAGCTTCAAGGTCGGTTCGCCGATCTACGCGCACGTCTACGTCGGCAAAGCGCTGGCCTACGCGCGGCCGAAGGAATTTCCATCGCCCTTGATCGTCGCCGGGCACTTCGACGGCCGCGAGGCCAAGCGCTACAGCGACCTGCACTGGTTTCCCTACAAGGGCCGGAAGGGCAGCAGCGACACCGGCTACAACGATGGGTTTCTGTTCCTGCGCGATGCCGGCGGCACCTGGAAGAAGGTGCAGATCTCGCCCTTCGGCAACGGTCAGGCGAGCGAGACCACCTACGCCGGACTGGCTGGCGAGTATGTAGCGCGCAATGGCAGCGGCTATCGCTGTCTCGTCCCCGCCGGCACCTTGCACCAGCCGCAACCGCTGGAGCTGTACGAGATGAACTTCGGCGCCTACGACAACGACGTTCGCGGCTATCCGAGCAGCGGCAATCTCTACGGCGTGCTCGACGGTGTGAGTTTCGTCTCCGGCTTCAACAACGCGTCCGAGAATGTGCTGCAGCTCGAAGGCAGCGCGGTGATCGACCAGACCGGCATGAGCGTGCGCCAGGCGGTCGATGCGATTCGTGCGGTCAACGGCCGTGCTTTCGTGGTGTTGCAGGACGGCGCACGCACGACGTGGCGCGATTACGTCGCGGTAGAGATGAGCTGATGGCGACGTTCACCGGACAGGTCGCGAGTTTCGCGGCACTGAAGATCGCCATCGAGACGACACTGACCGCACGCGGCTGGACGTTGACCAACAGCATCCTGAGCAAGGGCGTCGCGTTCGTACAACTGACCGCGACGGCGACGGAATTGCGGCTACAGACCGGCACCGGCCAAGCGGGTGCGGCGCTGACCGGCGCCTGCCCGCAGTCGGTGAAGCTGTTGTCGATCGCCAACGCGCCGATCCAGTGGCCGGCCGTCTACGTGCTGCACGCGTTCGATGCGCCTGACGAACTCTACGTGGTGCTGCGCTACAACGTCGATCGCCACCAGCACCTTAACTGGGGCGTGTCGTCGATGCCGCAGATCGGCGGCGCCGGCCTGTGGTGCAGCGGATCGTTTCGCGGCGATGTCGACGGCACACGCGCGGGCGTCAAGAGCTACATCGACACCAATGCCGGCACCCAGCTCGGCGCAGCGCCATATGACGGCTTCGGGCTCGGGTTCTTCTTCGCCAGCATCGCGGGAACGTATCACTCGTCCTTCATTCACTGCGGACTCGAAGGTGCGCCCGCGTGGCGCACCAATGTCGGTGGCAACACCGGCGATCTGCTCGGCGTCTCGCACAAGGCCGGCCTGCTGCATGCGTTGCCTTCTCAGTTCAACCAGGCCACCGTCCTGCTGCCGATCGACGTGCTGATGGCGCGTCAGGCGCAAGGGCAGACCATCGTCGCCACGCTCGCGCATGCCCGCTACTGCCGGCTCGATCACCTCGATCTATCCGCGCCGCTGATCTACGGCCCCGAACGCTGGATGGCCTATCCGCTGCACGCGGTTCACCCGGTGCAGCGCAACGGCGCCGGTTGGCCGATCGGCGGGCAGCACAGCGGCACCTTCGGCGTCGCGTTACGGGACGCGCCCTGATGGCGGCGCTGATCGGACTCGCGCCGACGCCGCGCCAGTTCGGCGCGACCAACCCCGCGCTCTCGATCGAACTGAATACGCTCGGTGAGGGGGCGTTCGCCCCTGCCACGTATGCGCGTGAGCATCTCGTCGCGTGGGCCAGTGCATTCCGGCCGCCGGCATCGACGCCCTGGCCCGTCACCGGCCGCATGGCCCACCGCTTCGCCGAGGACTATTTCGATCGCATCCACCTCACCCCTATTGCGCTCTCACTCGGCAACGTCGTCTCCGAACTCACCCGCGAGATCGCCGTCTGGAACGCATGGCGCACACGCCCGCAGACGCTGACTGCGCTGCGTCTGGACGGCGATACCGGCAGCGCCCTCGACGCACCCGTGGCGCTGCCGATGACGTTGCGCCCGATGCAAGAGCAAGTGCTGACGATCACCGTCGGCCTCGATGGGCCGCCGGTGATCGATGCAGTGGCGATGCTGTCGTTCGCAGACGGAGCGACGTGGTCGGTGCGGATCGACGGCCTGCGCCTGAACGCCTGGTCGCTGCCGCCGAACTGGACCGACGCGCTGATCGAGACGTTGGCCTGGCTCACTGATGTGCAGGTCGCCGTCGCCGGCACCGTCACGCGTACACCGCTGCGCGATGCGCCGCGGCGGACATGGGAGTTCGCCGTCCTCGCCGACCGGCACGAGCGGCGCTGGGTCGAGCACGCTTTGTTCGACTGGACGGGTCGCGTGTGGGCGCTGCCGGTGTTCGTCGATACGGTGTGGTTACGCGCGCCGCTTGCTGCGGGCACGACCGAGATTGCGATCGATACCACGGGTCTGGATTTCGCCGTCGGCGGTCTCGCGATGCTCTGGCGCGACGTTGCGGACTACGAACTGGTCGAAGTCGCGGGGATCACAGGCGAACGCCTACGCATGGGCCTGCGCGCGCCGACGCGCCGCGCGTGGCCGATCGGTACGCGCCTGATCCCGTGCCGCACAGCGCGCCTCACCGACGCCCCCGAATTGCGTCGCCACAACGATCGGCTGATGCATACGCAGCTCCGGTTCGAGGCAACCGAGCCCTGCGACTGGCCGCCAGCGCTGCCGGCGACGCGCTATCGCGGCGTTCCGGTGCTGGCGCATCGCGGCGACGAAACCCGCGACCCGGTCGCGAGCGTCGAGCGACGTCTGGATCGGCTCGATGGCGAGGTGGGCCGCACGCACGTCGACGATCTCTCGGGTTTGGCGTGGACGACGCAATCGCACGCCTGGCGACTGTTCGGCCGCGCCGAACGGGCCGCGCATCGCGCGCTGCTCTATGGGCTGCAGGGGCGCGCCGAGGCGCTGTGGTTGCCGACCTGGACCGACGATCTGCAACTGGTGGAAACCATCGGCGAGACCGCGCTCACGCTCACTGTCGTCGCCTGCGGCGTCAGCCGCAGCCTGCGCCAGCAGGCGGGTCGACGACACCTCCGCATCGAACTGACCGATGGCGCCGTGTTCTACCGCGCCGTCGAAGCGTCGTCCGAAGCGACGCTGACCAATGGCGACGCCGTCGAGCGGCTGCGGATCGATGCCGCGTTGGGACGCGTGGTCTCACCCGAATGGGTCCGACTGGTCTGCTGGATGGCCCTGGTCACGCTCGCGAGCGATACGGTCGAACTGCGTCACCACGCCGACAGCGCCGGTCTGCTCGATTGCGCGGTGAGCTTCGCCGGCATCCCCGCGGAGGAGCCGTAGGCATGGGGCTGCTCTCGCGCGAGATCGAGCTGTACGACTTCTCGATCGGGTTGGTCCACTGGCGTTACACCGATGCCGGCCGCGAGGCGATCGTCGAGGGCCAGCGCTACGCCCCGGTCGCGCTCACGCGCGGGCGGATCGCGCAGTCGGCGGAAGAGGCACGAAACACGCTGGAGATCACCGCGCCGCTCGAGCTGCCGCTGCTGAACCTGTTCCGCCCCGTGCCGCCGGGCCTGCGGCTGCGCTTGGACCTCAAGCGCGTGCGCGTGCGAGACGGTCAGGTGCGTCTGGGGTGGACCGGGCACGTCGCCGATCTGGACGAAACGCACCGCGTGGCGAAGTTGCGTTGCCAGTCGCTCGCCGCCGCTGTCGAGACCCTCGGGTTGCGCCGGAACTGGCAATCGAACTGTCCGCTGGTGCTCTACAGCCAGGGGCTGGGGCTGTGCAATGCCGATCCGGACGCGCATGCCGTGCCGGCCGTGCTCAGTGATGCAACGGGCTACACGGTCATGTCTGCGGCATTCGATGCCTTCGACGACGGCCACTTCGACGGCGGCGTGCTGCAGTGGACATCGACGATCGGCATCGAACGTCGCTTCATCGTCACGCACGCAGGCACCACCTTGCGCCTGCTCACCCCGGCGGCGCTGGCACCGGATGCACGCGTCGTCGCGCTGCCCGGCTGCGATCGCACGATGGGGCCGAACGGCTGCCCGAAATTCCGCAATGAATTGAACTACGGCGGCCAGCCGACCTTGAAGGGCATGCGCAATCCCTTCGGCAACGATCCAGTGTTCTGACGCCCCTCCGCTTCCACTTCGTCCGGCGCGCTACCCGTGCCGGCATTGCCGTGCCTTCGCCATGTGGATTTACGTCGTCGTCCTCATTCTCGCTCTCGCGATCAGCGTCGCGATGCGCCCCAAACCGCAATCGCAAAAGCCGCCATCGCTCGCCGACTTCTCCGTGCCGACCGCCGAAGAAGGGCGCGAGGTGCTGGTGATCTTCGGCGAAGTGTGGGTCGACGATCCCAACGTCCTGGCCTACGGCGATCTGCGCACCACACCGATCAAAGCCAAGAGCGGTAAATGATGGACAGCCTGCGCATCCATTTGCGCCATGTGCGCGCGGTCGATCCGGCCGCCGGGGCGCTGTGTACGCCCAGCATTCGCGCCTGGTGCCGCCAGCACGCGATCGATCTGCGTGCGTTGTGCGAGGAGGGCATCGAGATCGCCGCGCTTCCGCATCTGCACGACGATCCCTTCGTCGCCCGCGCGATGGCGATCGCCGCAAGCGAAGCGGTGTGCGCCGAACCGTCACACGACACGCACACGCAGGAACACCCCGATGCGTCGTGAGCAGATCTATCGCGGCTGGATCGTGCTCGCCTGCGTGGGCTCGATGCTCTCCGGCGCATGGCTGTGGGCCTCGGGCGAACGCCCGTTCGGTGCGTTCGGCATCGTCGCAGGCGTCGTCCACGCACTGTGGGCCGTCGACGTGCCGGCGCTCGTGCGCGGACGTGTGCGACGACGCCCGATCATGATTGCGCAGCTGCGCCCGATCGTCGTTTCGCCGCCGCATGGAAGCCTCATGCAGCGCCTACGCGCGTGGCGTTCGCGTCGTGATGCGGTGAAACATGGGTAAGTCGAGCAAGCCGACGATCGGCTATCGCCATTTCATGTACCTGTACATGGGTGAGTCGATCGGTCCGAACGACTATCTCGCGGGCTTGAAAGTGGGCGGCCAGCCGGTGTTCGAGGGCGAGCTGCCTGGCAGTCGCACGCTGCCGATCAACTTGCCGCAGCTCTTCGGCGGCGACAAGAAAGAAGGCGGCCTCGTCGGCACGCTGCAGATCCGGATGGGCGAAGCGACGCAGATGCCCGATCCGTATCTGCAGCAGCAAGTGCCCGGACCGTGGCCGGCGGGACGTGGGCTCTGCACCACGCTCTATCGCGGAATGGTCGGGGCGATGAATCCCTACCTGAAGCTGTGGGCCAAGCGCTGGGGGCGTTTCGTGCAGGGCTGGTCCACGCCTGTGTGGGAACCGTCGCTCGCGCGCATCGGCCGTGGCATGAACGCGGCGCACATCCACTACCAGTGCCTCACCGATACGGTGTGGGGCGTGGGACTCGATCCGGCGCTGCTGCACGCGGAGAGCTTCCTGCACGCGGCCGAGCAGTTGCACGACGAGGCGTTCGGGCTGTGCCTGGGCTGGCGGCGCGGGGACTCGGTGGGACATTTCCTGCAGACGGTGAACAACCATGTCGGCGGGCTATGGGCGTTCGATCCGATGCTCGGCCAGTTCGTCTACCGGCTGTTCCGCCCGGACTACGACGTCGCGACGCTGCCGTTGCTCGATGAGACCAGCGTGCTGGCCGTGGAGAGCTGGCAGACGCCGCTGCTCGATGGCAGCGTCAACGAGGTCACGGTGCTCGGTCGCGATTGCGTGACCAATCTCGAGATCGCGGCCACGTTCCAGAACATGGCGAACGTCCAGGCGCAGGGGCGCGTCATCGCCGATCGTCGTGCGCTGCCGGGACTGTGGAATCGCACCCTGTGCGAGCGCGTGGCCGCGCGCGAAACCCAGGCGGCGAGCAGCCTGCTGCAGCGGATCAAACTCACCGTCGATCGTCGCTGGTGGGGCATCAAGCGCGGCGACGTGCTCGCGCTGTCCTGGCGACGCAAGGGCGTGCAGCGCATGCCGGTGCGGGTGCTGGAGGTTGACGAGGGCACACGCACCGATGGCGCGCTTGCGCTGGTCCTGCTGCAGGACATCGACGGCATGGCCGCGACCACCTATCTGCGTCCTGTGATCGGACCGTGGACGCCGCCCGATCCCCGGCCGCAACCGCTGCCGGCCCAGCGGCTGATCGAAGCCACGTACCGCGATCTCGCCGGTCGTCTGCGGCCGGCGGATCTGGCCTTGGTCGAGGACGATGCCGGCTTCGTGGTAGCGCTCGGTGCGCGACCGAATGGCCCTGCCTATGGCTACGTGCTCTCCACGCGCACGTCGGGCGGCACCTTCGAGGAGGTGGCCAGCGGCGACTTCTCGGCCACAGCCACCCTCGCGGGCGCGCTCGGGCCGACCGACACGCAGGCCCTGCTGGCGGACATGCGCGATCTCGATCTGGTCATTGTCGGCACCGAAGCCCTGATCGATGACGAACTGGTCCGGATCGACGCGATTGATGCGGTCGCCGGCACGCTGACGATCGCGCGCGGCTGCGTCGACACCGTGCCCGTACCGCACGCCGCAGGTGCTCGGGTCTGGTTCACCGACACCTACGTCGGCGCCGATCCCACCGAATACCTGGCCGGCGAAATCATCGACGCCAAACTCCTGACCCGCACCCAGCAAGGCACGCTTGATCCCGCGCTCGCACCGATCGCGCAGGTCCGCCTCGACGCGCGTCACGCGCGTCCCTATCCCCCGGGTCGCTTGCGGATTAACGGCAGCGCCTGGCCCGCCGCGAGCTTCGCGCGCGTGTCGTTCGCGTGGGCGCATCGTGATCGCGTCCTGCAGGGCGATCGCCTGATCGAACACGAGGCCGGCAGCATCGGTCCCGAACCCGGCACGGCGACGCGCGTGCGCATCGTCCACGCGCTCAGCGGCGCGGTACTGCACGAGACGACCGGCATCACCGGGACGCAGCACAGCGTCGATGTGCTGCTCGCCAACGACGCCATGCTGCGCATCGAGGTCGAGAGCCGGCGCGGCACGCTGTCCAGCCGACAGAAACACATCCGCACGCTGCAGTGCGAATGCGGCGAAAAGCTGACCAATGCCGACTTCGACACGCCCGCCGCGTGGACGCTCGGTGCTGGCTGGTCGATCGCCGGGGGCGCCGCGGTCAAGGCCGCAGGCGTCGCGTCGCCCCTCGAACAACCGTTCGCCTTCGTCGACGGTGGCGTGTATCGCATCGAGCTCGTGTTGTCCCAGGTCACCGCCGGAACGGTGCGCGTCGGATTCGTCGGCAACGCGCCCGTCGACGTTGAGGCGCGTGGCGCGAGCGGCACCTTCGTCGACACCCTCACCGCGAACGCGCACACCGCGCTGCGTGTCGCCGCCGACGCTGCGTTCGCGGGACGCGTCGAACGTGTGAGCCTGCGCAGGTTGGCGTAATCCAGGTGCGTCGTCAACGCATCCACGAAAGCTGTACGACACGTGTCCGGATGTCGCGGCGCGACATCATTTTGCGCTTGGCTTCTCTCGCACACAGCGCGTTCATGTCCTCGTCGAATCGCCGACGCCCACGCGGAAAACGCACATGCCCACGATGACGCTCGCCACCCCCTACACCATGACCCTCCACATCCCGCGCACGCCACGCACCTTGCAATTTCGCGGCAACCCTATTCAGGTCGAAGAACTCGGTGCGCGCCTGCCCTTCGCGTGCAAGCCCGATTCTCTGCGCGAGATGTGCGCGACCGGCGAGCATCGAATCTACGTCACCGAAACGGTCGAAATGACCATCGCCCAGTTCGATGCCTTCGCGGCGGATCTGAGCCGGCCGCAGGCATGGCTCGCCGGCAAGGGTGGCAACGTCGCCGATGGTTGCCTGTGCATCGAAGTCCGCGCGCCCGGTCGCCCTTACCTCTACGTCGACCCGTCGGGCTACGACTACGCCCGTTACGTCGCCCGCCTCGGATAACCGAATTCCAAACCCGTCGGAATAAAAGCCAATTCAACTTGGCTTCTTCATCGAACAGCGCGTTCATGTCATCCCCACGCACACCACCACGGCACCGACCATGAAGACGATCAAACCACTCCTCGCCCGCATCGCACAGAAAACGCTGGGCATCGAAACGCTCCAGCCGCAAGGCTCGGATCGACTGGACTTCCACGAAGTGTCAGTTGAGCGCCTGCACGACGCCCTCGAAGCGGCCTACAACGCAGGTGTCGAGCAGGGCCGCAAGGCGGTCGCCGTCCGGTGAATCTGTGCGCGAGATAAAACGCGCGGATCGCTTGGCTTCGGTCCCGAACAGCGCGTACATGCCACCCCGACACGGACATCGACAGATCATGAAAACAACGAACGTCTCCAAGCAACCCAAGCGCGTCAAGGAATTCTTCCTCGCCACCCTGCTGGTGCGCGTCCCCGGCAAGCGTGGACGGCATGCATGGCAACGCGAAGTCCTGCGCGCACGCACACCGAACGCGCTCATGCGCCGCATCGACGGCCGCAAGCACGTCGCCTACGCCAGCAACGGCATCGACGTCATCCGCATCGAACTGATCGACACCGGCAGCACGCTGCTCGCGCCTGTCGCGGAAGGCGCGCAGGTCGAGCCGCTCGCCGCGTTGCTGGCGCGCATCGCCACCAGCCCCACCGGCATCGTGTGGTAAGTCGGAGACTCCCATGACAACGCACGTGTTCCGCAACGATCAAGACCCGTACCGCCGCATCGTGCGCGACCGTTTCGACACCGACATCGATGTGGTCGCCGCCTCCGGCAACCCCACCGAGATCGCGCGCATCCAGACGCTGCTCGATGCACTTGCGGGAGCCTACGAGATCGGCTTCGAAGACGGCGAACGCTATGTCACCAGCAACGACGTTCCGCTCGCCGAGTGCGTGACCACGCTCGACACCACCTTCCTACTCGCGATTCACCGCGGCGACACGGATCTGCGCGCGCATGTCCTCGCCGAAATCAACCGACGCGCCGCGTCTGGCACCGACAGGATCGTCGGGTTCGCGCCGCCGCTGGCCGAGCAGGACACATAACCTGCACGCTGCTTTTGGAACCTGTACGACGCTTGTCTATCGCACAAATCTACAGCGTTGCCGCTTGGCTTCATGGCCGAACAGCGCGTTCATGGATGCACACCTGCACACAAGGGACTTCTCCAATGAGCACTGACTTCGACGAACACGCCTTCAACACGCGCCGCGCCATCACGCAAGGCGAGGACGCACTGACCAACATCCGGCAAGCGCTTGAACACGCGTTGCGTGAGATCGAACGCTGCCAAGCGCGTTATCAGGCAGCCCCGCTCCACGAGAAGTCGCGTGTCGTGAACCATGCGCTGTCCACAGTCTGCACGTGGGCGACGGTCAACGCCCGGATCGGGTTGGCGGCGGATGCACAGGCTGAACTGCACGCCATTGCGCAGAATTCGCCACCGGTTTGACGCCACGTCATCGGCCGGCACGGTCGGCAAAAAATGTCGACCGCAGCCATGTTTGCTCGTTGCGCCTGCGTCTGACGCCAGCGCGAGCCGCTGATCGGGTCACAAGCCGATCATTGCTCTCTCGCGAAGAAGATGCGCTGAAGGACTTGGCTTCCACCGCGAACAGCGCGTTCATGTGTCCACACCGACACGGACATCTCGCCATGCAAGACGAACACGCCACGCCCACTGCCGACCAAGATGAAGGCCATCGCCAACTGGAGCGCCTGATCGAAGCGATGACGGCGACACGCATGCTGATCGAACAACAGATTGCTCGCTATGCCGAGGCACAGTCATCAGCGGAACGCGGCGACATCCTCCACGCCACCATCATTGCCGTCGAAGATCGTCTGAGCCCCCGCTGCAGACTCGACGATCTCGCGAAGATCCGCGACGCCCAGTACACGATCGCTGGCCGACGGAGAACGTGATCGAAATGTCCACGCTGCCCACTTTGGAGAACAACCACACACGTGTAGGCGCATGACGCGCAAGAACTACGGTCGCGTCATCACCAGCACCACTCCCCCGGCATACGCCGGAAACACGGACGGCCGAGGTGCGCTAACACCCCGGCCGCCCTAACCACCACCGTTCACGAGAGGAACGACAATGGCTGCAAATACTCTATCAGGCCCGATTCGGGTCGAACATCGTTCATCGCGCTTGGCGGCTTGTTCCGATTCGGGAGCGCGGATATGACCGAGACGACGCGCGAAACCCCGTTCCGCGACATTCCTTCGGAACAACGCCCCTTGCTGATGGTCGCCAGCGGCGTCGAGACTGCCACAGCCTTGCGCGAGGCGACTGATCTCGAAGATGCGGTGCGCCGCCTTCTGGTGATTGGTACAGAAACCGGCATCGACGGCGGCTTGGCTTACTTGTGCGAGTTCGCGCTTGACATCGCAGGCGCACTGCGGAGATCAACAGCAGACGACTGACCGGTCCGCGACAGGCGATCGAATCACGTCGTCGATTGGATCGTTGATCTCTCTAAGGCATCGTCCTCGCATTGCGTTGCCTTGCGATACAGCAGTCAATCGCTGCGGTGACACTGGCGGCTGGTTTGACATCCCTCAGAGACCCTGTGATTCCTTCCAACGATTGTGATCCTGCACGCATGACGCCCGCCCAGCGCCGCACGGAAGCGGCCGGGCTGTTGGCGCTTGGCTTGCGCCGTTTGCGCGCTCGCGACGTCGATCCGAGCACTGTACGTCTTGCCTCTCCGGTTGACCGTGGACTTGGCTTCCAGACCGAACCACGCGTACATGCCAACCCCGCACACCGGAGTCCACAGGCATGACGCGAGAATCTCCCTCCCCCACCACACTTTCACCGATGGCGGCCCGCATCGCCGGGCTGAGCGCCTGGACTTGGCCGCAATTGACCCGGGAATGGCGGCGGCTCTACGGCACCGAGCCGCTGGTGATCAACCGCCGCTTCGTCGAGAAGCGGATCGCTTATCGCTGGCAGGAGATCGAATACGAGAAGACCCATCCCGGCGTGCTCGCGCGTAACCAGCGCCACATCGACGACTTGATCGCGACTGGGCAGTT
>JBIJAD010000222.1:0-6618 GCA_044345955.1 Lysobacteraceae bacterium | reverse complement strand
GGCATCGGTCTGGGGCACGCGCTGCGCGGGATGCCACTGCAGGTGCGGCGACTGCGGCTGAGCGCATTGATCGTTGCAGGCTTCCTGTGCGGCGCCGCGATCGGCGCGCTGCTGTTCCGCACGTTCGAGTACCGCGCGCTGCTGGCGCCAGCGATGCTGACGGGAATCGTCGGATCGATCTACACCATCTATCGACATCGCGGTTTGCGCGCACCGCATCGATGAACGTCGTCGCGCCGGCTTGACCGTACCCACGCTTCGGTCAGAATCCGCGCATGACTCCCGAAACCCGCCCCGTTTCCGCACTCACCATCGCAGGCTCCGATTCCGGCGGCGGCGCCGGCATCCAGGCCGATCTCAAGACCTTCGCCGCGCATCGCGTGCACGGTCTGAGCGCGCTGGCCGCGCTGACCGCGCAGCACACCCGCGGCGTGACCGCGGTGGAAGTGCCGCCGACCGCTTTCCTCGACGCGCAGATCGCGGCCTGTTTCGACGATTTCGAGATCGGCGCGGTCAAGATCGGGATGCTCGCGACCGGCGACGTCATCGCGACCGTGGCCGCGGCCATGGACCGGCATTTCCCGCCGTATATCGTGCTCGACCCGGTGATGATCGCGACCTCGGGCGACAAGCTGCTGGCCGACGATGCGATCGAAGCGCTGCGTCGGCGGCTGCTGCCGATGGCCAGCGTGATCACGCCGAACCTGCCCGAGGCCGAATTCCTGCTCGGGCGGACGATCCCCGACCTCGACGCGATGCGCCGGGCCTGCGACGACCTGCTGGATCTCGGCGCCGGCGCGGTGCTGCTCAAGGGCGGCCATCTGGCCACGGGCGAGGAGGTGATCGATCTGGTCGCGCAGCGCCGCGAGAGCGGCGGCCGACTGCATCGCGAGATCCGCCATCCGCGGCTGGACGTGAACGCCCACGGCACCGGCTGCACGCTCGCCGCCGCGCTCGCGGCACGACTCGCGCTCGGCCTGCCGCTGGTGGACGCCTGCCGTGCGGCCTCCGACTACGTGCACCGCGCGTTGCGTCTGGGCAGTCGCCCCGGGAACAGCCAGGTGCTGGTGCTCGATCACTTCGGCGCTGCCGAACGTTGAACGCGGACGCCACGCCGGACCCGGAAGCGCCCGCGGAAGGCGATGGCTGGCCGGTCGAGGCCGCGGACGGCCATCGCTTCCGATTGCTGCTCCGCGCACCGCAGGCGCCCCGGGCCAGCCTGCTGTGGCTGCCCGCGCTCGGCGTCGCCGCACGCCACTATCTGCCCTTCGCCGAGTCCTTGGCGGCGCGCGGCGTCGCGGTGTTCGTGCACGAATGGCGCGGCCACGGGTCAAGTGCCTTGCGCGCGGGGCGACACTGCGACTGGGGCTATCGCGAATTGCTCGACATCGACCTGCCGGCTGCGCTCGACGCGCAGCGCGCAGGTTTCCCCGGACTGCCGCGGATCGTCGGCGGGCACAGTCTCGGCGCGCAGTTGGCGGCCTGCCTGCTCGCGCTGCAGCCGGAGGCCGCGCAGCGCCTGTGGCTGGTCGCCAGCGGCTCGCCCTACTGGCGGGTGTTTCCACGGCCGCGCGGCTGGCTGCTGCCTCTGGCTTATCGCTTCCTGCCCTGGGCCGCGGACCGCCGCGGCGCCCTGCCCGGCCGCACCCTGGGCTTCGGCGGCAGCGAAGCGCGCGGCGTGATGCACGACTGGGCACGCAGCGGGCTGGCCGGTCGCTACGCCGCACGCGGTCTCGACATCGATCTCGAAACCGCGCTGGCGGGCGTGACCGTGCCGCTGGATGCGGTGTTGTTCGACGACGACTGGTTCGCGCCGCGCGCCTCGCTGGACTTCTTCGCCGCGAAGCTGCGCCCGGCGGGCCTGCGCTGCGCCACGCTGGATGCCGCCACGCTCGGCGCGCGCGCCGATCATTTCGGCTGGATGAAGCGCCCGGATGCGGTGGCCGATGCGCTGGCGGCCGGGCTTCAGGCGTCGCCGGCCGCGCCGTAGCCGTCCGGATTCATCGACTGCCAGCGCCAGGCGTCGCGGCACATCGCGTCGACATCGAGCTCCGCGCGCCAGCCGAGCAGGGTGTCGGCCAGACGCGGGTCGGCATAGGCCGCGGCCACGTCGCCGGGACGGCGGGCGACGATGTCGTGGGGAATCGGGCGGCCGCTGGCGACCTCGAACGCGCGCACCAGCTCCAGCACGCTGATCCCGCGACCCACGCCGAGATTGATCGCGCGATGGCCGTACAACGGGTGCCGCACGAAGGCCTCGGGATCGCTGTCGTCCAGGCGCCCCAGCGCCTCGATCGCGTGCGCATGCGCGCGGGCGAGGTCCATCACGTGGATGTAGTCGCGCACGCCGGTGCCGTCGGCGGTCGGCCAGTCGCCACCGTAAACCTGCAGGCGTTCGCGCAGACCCACCGCGACCTGGCAGACGTAGGGCATCAGATTGTTGGGGATTCCGTTCGGCGCCTCGCCGATCAGGCCCGAGGGATGCGCGCCGACCGGGTTGAAATAGCGCAGGCTGATCGCGCACAGCCGCGGATCGGCCGCGCACACGTCGCCGATGATCTGCTCGACGATGAGCTTGGTGCGGCCGTAGGGATTGGTCGCGGACAAGGCTGCAGATTCGTCGATCGGCAGCGCCGCGGGCTCGCCGTAGACGGTGGCCGAGGAACTGAACACCAGCCGCTCGACGCCCGCGGCGCGCATCGTCTTCAGCAGCACGAGGGTGCCGCCGATGTTGTTGTCGAAGTATTCCAGCGGGCGCACGCAGGACTCGCCCACCGATTTGAGCGCGGCGAAATGGATCACCGCGTCGAAACGCTGCGCGGCGAACAACCGCGCCAGCGCATCGGCGTCGCGCACATCGACGCGGTGCGCCTCGATCGGGCGACCTGCGAGTCGGGCGATGCGTTCGAGCACCACCGGGCTGCTGTTGCAGAAGTTGTCGGCCACGACCGGTTCGTGACCGCGTTCGGCCAGCACCACGCAGGTATGGCTGCCGATGTAGCCGGCGCCGCCGCAGACCAGAACGCGCATGGAACCTCTCGGAAACGTGATGGGTCAGGAACGGGAATACACGGGAATGGGAAGAGGGGCTGCGCAGACCAACGCGAAGCGGTGATGACGGCGGCCGGGACAGCGCCGTGGCCGGCGCGACGCGGTTTGCGCGTCACTCCAGCCGACGCCGCCAAGGGGGAGGCGGCACCGTGCGTCCGGGCGGCCATGCTGCGCGAAAGCACCGTGTCCGGCAACCCGCCATCGCGCCCGCGCCTTCCGCCCGCGGAAGGTCGCCGCCGGCCGGCTGATAGAATCCCGCCTTTCGCCCCGACCGGACCCACCGCAGATGCAGGCCGCGCTTCCCGCCCACGAAGATCTCCGTATCGCCATCATCGGTCTGGGCTACGTCGGCCTGCCGCTGGCGGCCGCCTTCGGCAAGCGCCATGCGGTGGTCGGCTTCGACATCGACGCCGGGCGCGTCGACGAACTGCGTCGTTTCCACGATCGCACCCTGGAGACGAGCGAAGCCGAGCTGCGCGCGGCGACCGGGCTGTCCTTCAGTTGCGACGCCGCGGAGCTGGAGGGCTGCAACGTCTTCATCGTCACCGTGCCCACGCCGATCGACGAATACAAACGTCCGGACCTGCGCCCGCTGGAATCGGCCAGCCGCACCGTCGGCCGCGCGATCCGCAGGGGCGGCGTGGCGATCTACGAATCGACCGTGTATCCCGGCGCCACCGAGGAAGCCTGCGTGCCGATCGTCGAGCGCGAGTCGGGCCTGACCTTCAACGTCGATTTCTACGCCGGCTACAGCCCTGAACGGATCAATCCGGGCGATCATCAGCATCGGCTGGAGACGATCATGAAGGTGACGTCGGGCTCGACGCCGGAAGTCGCCGATTTCGTCGATGCGCTGTATGCCGGCGTGGTCACCGCCGGCACCCACAAGGCCAGCAGCATCCGCGTGGCCGAAGCGGCGAAAGTGATCGAGAACATCCAGCGCGACGTCAACATCGCGCTCATCAACGAACTGGCGCTGATCTTCCATCGCCTCGGCATCGATACGCACGAGGTGCTGGCCGCCTCGGGCACGAAATGGAACTTCCTGCCGTTCAAGCCCGGCCTGGTCGGCGGCCACTGCATCGGCGTGGACCCGTACTATCTGACCCACAAGGCGCAGCAGATCGGCTATCACCCCGACGTGATCCTCGCCGGGCGCCGGATCAACGACGGCATGGGCCAGCATGTCGCCCAGTGCACGATCAAGGCGATGGCCCAGCGCGGGCTGCCGACCGCGAACGCGAAGGTGCTGGTGCTCGGCCTGGCGTTCAAGGAAAACTGCCCCGACCTGCGCAACACCCGCGTGGTCGATATCCTCGACGAGCTGCGCCGCTACAACGTGCAGGTCGATGTCCACGACCCCTGGGTCGACGCACCGCTCGCGCACGAGGAATACGGCCTGACCATGACCGACGCGCCGGCCGCCGGCGCCTACGATGCCGTGATCCTCGCCGTCGCCCACCGCGAGTTCGCCGCGCTCGGCGCCGAAGGCATCCGCGCGTTCGGCAAACCCGGCGCGGTGCTGTTCGACGTCAAGGGCGTGCTGCCGCGGGATCGGGTGGACGGGCGGCTCTGAGGCCGGGCCGGACACGCGCGAAAGCGAATCCCCCCTGCCCCCCTTTTTCAAAGGCTGAGACCACTTCGACGTTTGAACTCGATGGCAGATATTGCAGGGCCTGCCTGGAATTTGCCGCCTTTGCAAAAGAGGGCCGGCGGCGCACAGCGCCGGCGGGGGGATTCGCGCGGCGACGCAGGACTCCCCGTGACGGTTCTACAATAGCCGCCTGACTCCCCGAGTTCCGTCCATGCGCATTCTCGTCACCGGCGCCGCCGGCTTCATCGGCTCCCGACTCACCGAACGGCTCATCGCCCGCGGCGACGAGGTCCTGGGCTACGACAACCTCAACGATTACTACGATCCGACGCTCAAGGACGCGCGCCTCGCCCGGCTCACGCCGCTGCCGGGCTTCTCGTTCGTGAAGGGGTCGCTGGAAGATCGCGACACGCTCGAAGCCGCGTTCGATGCCTTCAAGCCGCAGCGCGTCGTGAATCTAGCCGCGCAGGCCGGCGTGCGTTATTCGCTGGAGAACCCGCGCGCCTACATCGACAGCAACATCGTCGGCTTCCTACACATTCTGGAAGCCTGCCGTCATCGCGGCGTCGAGCATCTGGTCTACGCCTCATCCAGTTCGGTCTACGGCGCCAACCGCAAACTGCCGTTCGCGGTCGAGGACAGCGTCGATCATCCGGTCAGCCTCTACGCCGCCAGCAAGAAATCCAACGAGCTGATGGCGCACACCTACAGCCATCTGTTCGGCCTGCCGACCACCGGCCTGCGCTTCTTCACCGTCTACGGCCCCTGGGGCCGGCCGGACATGGCGCTGTTCCTGTTCACGAAGAAGATCCTCGCCGGCGAGCCCATCGACGTGTTCAACCACGGCCGCCACACCCGTGATTTCACCTACATCGACGACATCGTCGAAGGCGTGATCCGCACCCTCGACCGCGTGCCCGGCCCCGATCCGGCCCACGACCCGATGCATCCGACGCCCGCCACTTCGTCGGCGCCGTACCGCGTCTACAACATCGGCAACAACCAGCCAGTGCAGTTGCTGCGCTACATCGAAGTGCTGGAGGACTGCCTCGGTCGCAAGGCCGAAAAGAACCTGCTTCCGCTGCAGCCCGGCGATGTGCCTGACACGTACGCCGACGTCTCCGCGCTGACCCGCGATACCGGCTATCAGCCGACGACGACGGTGGAGGTGGGGGTGAAGAATTTCGTGGAGTGGTATCGGGCGTTTTATCGCGTTTAAACGACGCTGGAGACTTTCATGCCTGACCATGCCTCCATCAAGCACGGGCTATCTTTGATCTTTCGTGGAATCGAGCATCTCTCCAATGATTTCCCTCGACAATTCACTATCGACGGACGCCTTGTCGGAGATATCGGTGAAGTGATCGCTTGGCTGGATTACGATCTTGAAATCGACAAAGTCTCAAGGGCCATACACGACGCCCACACCTCCGATGGCCGACAAGTACAAATCAAGGCAACTTTCAAAGACAAACTGACTTTCCGGAAGACGCCAGATTACTTGCTGGGTTTCAAGTTGTTCGAGGATGGTTGCTATCAAGAAGTCTTCAACGGCCCTGGCCACCTGATACACGCGCGCTAC
Organism: Lysobacteraceae bacterium; assembly: GCA_044345955.1. Classification (GTDB taxonomy): domain Bacteria; phylum Pseudomonadota; class Gammaproteobacteria; order Xanthomonadales; family Xanthomonadaceae; genus Lysobacter_I. The sequence continues at coordinate 391 of JBIJAD010000222.1, read as the reverse complement.
CGGCACCGCACGGGAATCGGTACATCTTTACTGTCTTTTCCGGCCAGAGAACTTCGCTCGATTTCGGATGGAGTCGATCCAGTAGACCGCGTTCCGCTTCGTCCGGGCAATACACGGCGGAAATGCGCTTTGCACCCATGACTACAGCAAATGCCGCACCGCCGGCAGATACTTCTCCAGCGACCCAGTATTCACCGCCACCACGCGCTCGCCGCGTTTGAGCAGGCCGCGATCGAGCAGTTGCGGGATGGCGGCGAGGCAGGCGGCGCCTTCGGGGCTGATCCACCAGCGTTTGTCGCGCCAGACGCGCTGCAGTTCGGCGGCGGTGTCGGCTTCGCTCACCGCGATCGCGGCGCCGCCGCTGGCGCGGATGATCTGCAGCACGCGGAAA
>JBIJAD010000220.1:0-6666 GCA_044345955.1 Lysobacteraceae bacterium | reverse complement strand
AGCACCACCGGCCCGGAAATCCTGCGCGACTTCGCAGGCAGGCGACTCGACTACTTCGTCAGCGGCTGGGGCACCGGCGGCACGATCACCGGCGCCGGCGAAATGCTGAAACTCGCGCGTCCCGACATCCGCATCGTCACCTGCGAACCGGCCGGCGCTCCGCTGCTGGCCGGCAAGGAATGGCAGCCGCACAAGATCCAGGGCTGGACGCCGGACTTCCTGCCCGCCGTGCTCAGCCGCACCATCGCCGACGAGAATCTGCCGATCGAGGATGTGCTGGCCCGCGACACCGCGCGTCGCCTCGCCGCGGAGGAAGGCATCTTCGTCGGCATCTCGGCCGGCGCCACCGCCGCCGCCGCATTGCAGATCGCGGAAAAGGCGCCGGAAGGCTCGGTGATCCTGACCATGCTGCCGGACACCGGCGAGCGCTACCTGTCCACGTTCCTGTTCGAGGGCGTGAACGAGGGTTCGGACGACGAGTGGCTGGCGTCGCTGGGCTGAGCGCGCACAGCGCATCACTCGACCGGCAGGACAGAACCGTCCGGGTAGATCTGCGCCCGCAGGCTTCCGGCGCGCCCGGGCGGTTTTTCCAGATGCATATCCAGCAGCAGGTCGTCCATCATCGACTGCAGGGCGGCCGCATTCTCGCCGGGCCTCGCCACGGGCGCGAGCCGGACAATCCTGCCCTCGGCGTCGTGGAAGATCCGCACCCGATGGACATCGCCCGGGACATTCGGGGGCGCCAACTGCTGCCGCACCGCAAGCCTGGATTCGAGCCATGTCTTCCTCACCAGCAGCCGCGGGTCCCCGGGCTCGGTCTTCCAGATCAGGACAACATCCTGGCCCGCGTACATCGCTGCCTCGCGCGCGTCGGACACCGCGACCAGACGAACGCGGAGCCTGCCGTAGCCGCTGGAGCCGGTCTTGAGGCGGAGGGACTCGATGCGCTTGGTGATACTGTGGGCGATCGCCCCCCGGGATGGGCCGGATGCCCATGACACTCTGCCCGAGGCATCATGCTCGAAGTACAGCTCGATGACCTGCTCGCCTGAGATCAGGGGCGTGAACAGACTGATATCCAACGGCGAGAACACAGGTCCCTCGAAATCGCCTGGGCCGTAATCGCGCAGACAAGAGGTGCTCTCCGGCGCCTCCGGCGCGCAGGTCAGATGTTCGGACAGGAAGGAAAACGGGAAGGCGCCACGGGCACGGAACGCACTCCCAGGGGCGATACGCGTGTCCGCGGCCCAGGCCTGGATGGCGAGATCGAGCGTCTCGTCGCCTGAGGAATCGATCAGGATCACGCCGAGCGCGTCTCCATTCGCATCGTAATCGACGTGGACATACGCGAATGCCCAAGGTCGACCGGAAGCGCCGAACGCCGCCTCCAGCGGTTCGATCGAAGGCTTGTGGACCAGAGCCCGATCCGACGCCGGCACCACCTGCTGCTGCACGGGCATCGGCGTTGCCGGGGCAGACGATGTCGATTGCGCGACAGCGAGGGCCGGCAGCAACGAGAGCGACAGAGCCAACGCGCGATACGGCATGCAGGCACATGGTCAGGGCAACGGGCGGCCACGATACCAGCGTTGCCCGGCGATGCCGAGCAGCGCATCGGTCATTCGCCTTCCACCACGACGACTTCGCCGTGACGGTAAAGATCCAGCACCAGCGTCCCGGACGCCTGGTTCGGATCCACGAGGATGCGGCCGCGCAGATGGGCCAGCGCGGCGCGGTCCACCTCCTCGCGACCGGTGCCGCGGAGCACGGCCGCCGTGGACACGCTGCCGGCGGGCGAGATCTCGAGGCGGACGCGGACGACGATGTCCTCCTCGTGATCGTCCGGCGACAGGCCGGTGCTGGTGGTGACGGCAGCGGCGGCAAGCCCGGTTTCGACCTCCAGCCAGAAGCGCCGCAGCGCATACTGCGAAAGGACCGTGCTCACCCCGCGCGGGCGCAGCAGCGGCAAATGGACGAGACCCGGCGTATCCGCCCCGGCACCGGCCCGCATCCGGAAGCGCAACAGCAGGATGTTCTGCGATACGGGAGCATGCGATTCCGACGGCTGCACCTCGAGGCGGCGACACCAGAGCGCGATGGCCTCGTCGAAAACGCGCGACGGGCTGGTTTCCTCGGGAATCGCGATCTTCACGTCGCCGGTGCCATCGTGGCCGAGCATGCAGGCGATCATCGCGTCCGCGGCGCCGGCGAAGATCAGTTCGCGCTTGAGCGGCATCAGCGATGGCCGGCGGCGCACACCCGCCAGATCGATCTCGCGCGGCTCGGGCGGCGGCTCGGATTCGGCCGCATCCCTTTCCGTGGGTGGCCTGCGGTCAGGCGGTTCTCCGACCACGACCGGAAGCACTCCGGTCACGGCCGCACCGGGCGTGAATCGGATGCGTTTGGCCCAGGCCACGATGCTGTTGTCGAGGTCCTGTTTGCCGGTCCCGCGGCGGACACGCACCGCGGCGGGCAGACCGCGCTCGTCGATCGTGACCTCGAGGACGGCCTCCGCGCCGCGCAGGCGCACGCGCTTGAGGGTCTGCGCCATCGGCTCGGTGGGTGGCATGTACACGATCTCGGGCAGACGCTGCTGCTGCGGCGACTGCGAGGCGGGCGGCGCTGGCGGTGTCGATTGCGCGATCGCCAGAGCCGGAAACAGCAGCAGGATCAACGTGGAGAGGCGGAAGCGCATGCGGGCGTCGGCTCGTGGCAAGGCCGCCCACGATACCAGCGATGCCCGGCAAGTCCGAGCATGGCGCGGTCTTCCGGCGTATCGCCGTAGGCATGGATCGCGTCGAACGCGGCGAGGTCGTATCGCGCACGCACGCGGCGCGCCTTCTCCTCGCCGACGCACTGCGGTCCGGCGTAGCGGCCGGTGAGCGTTCCGTCGACGACTTCGAGCGCGGAACACAAGGCCTCGATCCCGTGTTCGCGGCACCATGGATCGAGATAGACATCGAAGCTGCCGGAGACCACCGCGACCGTATCGCCGCGATCGCGATGCCAATGCAGGCGCGCCATCGCCTCCGGACGCAGTGCCGGCGCCACTGCCTCGCGCGCGAAGCGCGCACCGGCGTCGCGATATCCGGCTTCGGACATGCCGCGGAAACCGGCCCGGGCGATCTTCGCGCGCAGGTTCGTCCCGGACACCCAGCCGCGGCGATAACAGATCACCCACGGCGCCAGCAGCGCCCCCCCACAGGCGCAGCCGCGCCGGCGGCACCGTGGCGCGGACAAACAACGGCAGCATCTCGCGATCCGTCAGCGTGCCGTCGAAGTCGAACAGCGCGAGGTCGGTCACGACCGGGCCTCGCGCATCCGGGCCTCGCGCATCCGGGCATCGCGGATCAAGGCGTGCGCGCGCCGCTCGAACCCAGCACATCGACCCGCAGCAGACCCGCGCCGGCGGCGCCGGGCTTGAGCCGCACCTGCCGCGCCCATTCCAGCGCGCTGCGATCGACGCCATCGCTGCGCGCGCCGCTGGCGATCGAAGCGTCGATCACCCGGCCCTCGGCATCGAAGAACAGCAGGAATTCGTAGCGCGCCGAAGAACCGCCGGCGGCGACCAATGCCTGCGACAACGGCTGCAGCGGTGGACGCAGCGCGATGCGGTCGGCCGGAATCGGCTTCACGTTCGCGGGCACCGGCAGGCTGGCATCCAGTTCGTCGTTGACCAGATCGAAGGGCATCCGACCGGTGCCGGCCTTGCCCGGGGTGAGTCGCACCTGTCGCCCCCATTCGATGATCACCGCGTCCAGTTCCGCATTGCCCGAAGGAGGATCCAGCCTGAGATCGGTCGGTACGCCGCTCGCGTCGTAATCGATCACGAGCACCGGCCGCACGCTGCGGATGCGCGAGGCCAGGAACGCCTGCTGCACCGGCTCGATCGAAGGGCGCGACACGATCGACGCCCGTGGCTGGGCGTTGGCGGGTTTGGGGGGTACGGGCGGCGGCGAGGTCTGCGCAGATGTCGCCATGGGCAGCGAGAGTGAAAGTGCGACGGCGAAAAATCTGTTCACGTTCGGGAATTCCGAGAAAATGAGGAGAGTGAGTGTGCTGTGCAGCAGAGCGACACTGATCCGTCCATACAGGACCGCCTAGAGAGGCATGAGGGTAATCCGACCCTCGTTATCGTAATCGATCATCTGTTGGAACCTCGTATCCCTGCTGGCACGGACCACCAGACCCTGCAGCATGCGCACATTCCGGTCAAGGCTGTGGCGCGACCAAGCGCTGCGACCACCTGCCGATGCCAGCCGCAAATGTCGGGCGGTCCGGTTCGCCCGTACGGTAGGCTCTTAGTACGATCCGGGGCAACGTACCGGGCAACCGACTGCGACCGCAGCGCCTCGCCGACTCCGGAAAAGTGATCATGAGCATTGGAGCATGGCGCACAACGGGATGACGCGGACCCGGAAATTGGGGCATGCTGCACAGTTGCACTTTTGGTGAATGCTAGAACAGCGAGTCCGCCGATTTTCCGGGCGTTAGTCTCGGACTCGACGGAGGCTCACTTAGGCGACTGCAAGCAGAAGATGGTGGACGCTTGCTGCGTTACAAGATGCGTGAGAGCGCATACCCGACCGGCATCCGAATTCGACACCGCAACCTGCGGCACACGTCACTCGAATTCGCACGCATGAGCAACCAGCCGAATCAATGACTTAGATTCTCCATTGATCTCATTCCGCAGAGAGAAACCGATCGTCGGAAAAAGAACGAACAGACTTGATTTTTTTTTTGACGATTTGTTAACCTGAAACCGCTCGACAAAGGGATAAATCTCCAAGAAGACCAAATGCTTGTCGAGTCATCGGAGTCAAGCCGTTTCTGGACAACCACGGCGCAAGGGTGCGCGCAAATTCTACCTGCCCATACAACGTTTTTACCAATAACGACAGGAGAAGATGCATGAACGCAATCAACGAAACCACCTGCACCAATATCTCGCTGATCCATCATCCGATCAGGCATTACGAAGATCAATAACTCGCCACGACTCAGAAGAGTCTGGAACGCGCGAGAAAACCGTCTGACAAGGGTGGGTCAAACATGTGCCTAGCTGCTGATGCGGCTACGTCACTCCTTGCAATATCGAAAACCAATACGCACGCAATGGCGAATGGCTTCAACCAGCGCCGTTGGCAAGTTGCGCCCTCAAGACTCCAACCAAGGAGGTGCTCCATGCACTTTTTGCGAATCATCGAAAAGCCAATCCCACAGGTCGTTAAGCAGCACAGATATGGCTTCTCAAGGGTGCATTCCTGTGGAGAAGCACTGTCCCGGAAACGCAAAAAAGGGGAGCGCCATGAACTGCGATTGCAAAATGAATCGGCCCGCTGGCTGCTGCGAAGGGCTGCAGCAGTGCCCTGACAACTTCCAAGAAGCTCACGCTCGGGCCTGCAGGTTATCTTGCCAAAAGCACACGGCCATGCGCGAGGATATGGATCGGGGACTCATTACCGATCTGACCTACAGGATGTGAACGTTGCACGTGGCGGCCCGTGGCCGCCACGTTCTTTTCAACCCCGCCCGTACACATCCTCGTAGCGGACGATGTCGTCCTCACCGAGGTAATCGCCCGACTGTACTTCGATCAGTTCCAGCATCTCGCTGCCGGGGTTTTCCAGCCGGTGCTTCGCGCCGATCGGGATGTAGGTGGACTGGTTGGCGAACAGTTCGAACACGTCGCGGTCGCGGGTGACGCGGGCGGTGCCGCGGACCACGATCCAGTGTTCGGCGCGGCGGTTGTGCGACTGCAGCGACAGCGATGCGCCGGGCTTGACCTTGATCCGCTTGACCTGGAAACCGTCGCCGACGTCGACCGAGTCGTAGCTGCCCCAGGGCCGGTGCACTTCGCGATGCAGCGCGGCCTGGCTGCGGCGGTCGGCCTTCAGGCGCGCGACCACCTGCTTGACCTCCTGCACGCGATCCTTGGCCGCGACCAGCACCGCGTCGTCGGTCTCGACCACGACCAGATCGTCCACGCCGACCAGCGCGACCAGCCGGCGCGCGTAAGCGTAGCTGTTGCGGGTGTCGATCGCGATCACGTCGCCGTGGTGCGCATTGCCGTCGCCGTCCTGTTCGCTCACTTCCCACAGCGCCGACCACGAGCCGACATCGTTCCAGCCGATGTCCACCGGCAGCACCATCGCCGCATCGGTCTTTTCCATCACCGCATAGTCGATCGATTCCGAAGGCCCGGCGGCGAAGGCTTCGCGATCGAGACGCAGGAATTCGCTGTCGCGCAGGGCGTCGTGTTCGAGATGGGCGCAGGCCGCGCGCGCGGCGGCGAGGATGTCGGGCCGGTGCGTCCCCAGTTCCTGCAGGTAGCGCGAGGCGCGGAACAGGAACATGCCGCTGTTCCAGTAGTAGCCGCCGTCGTCGAGATAGCGCTGCGCGGTGGCCGCATCGGGTTTTTCGACGAAACGTACGACCCGGCGCACGCCGTCGGCGGCGCCCTCCACGGCATGGCGGCTGTCGGACTGTATGTAGCCGAACCCGGTTTCCGGCGCGGTCGGCACGATCCCGAAGGTGACCAGGCCGCCGGCCTCGGCGGCCGGCACCGCAGTGCGCACCGCGGCGCGGAAGGCCTCGGCGTCGCGCACCACATGATCGGAGGGCAGCACCAGCAGCAGCGGGTCGTCGCCGTCGGCGGAGACG
>JBIJAD010000219.1:0-6679 GCA_044345955.1 Lysobacteraceae bacterium | reverse complement strand
ATCGAACCGTCCGTACTTCGCGAGCGACCGGTAACCGTCGGGATAGAAACGCCAGCAATCCTGGGGAAAGCGGTGCTCGGGCCCACGCGACGGCGCGATCAGGAACACCATGCCGCCCGGCTTGAGCACGCGCGCCATCTCCAGCCAGGTCAGCCAGAAGTATTCGATATGCTCGAACGCCTGCCCGGAGACGACCAGATCGACGCTGCGCGAGGGCAAGGGCAGCGTGTAGGGATCGCGCAGCACGATGTCCACGCCCTTGCCGGACTCCAGATCGATGCCGCAGTAGCGCCATGCCGGCGCGTCGAACAGCGTGCGGTAGCTGCCGTTGACGTCGCGCGAGCCGATGTCGACGACCGACAGCGGGCGGTCGCGGTCCAGGTAGTGCGCGACGAGACGCGCCATGTGTTCCATTGAGCTGATGTGCACGGATTACTCTGCGATGGTGCCGGTGCGCGCCGCGCGAGGCAGTGTTGTCATGGGCGAAGCGACGACAGGGTCACGCCCCGGAAGGGAATCCCCACCAGGCCGTTGCCGACGGTGCTGTTGGTGGACCTGAGGGCGAGCGCGTCGAACAGCCACGCGGTCTGGACGTGACTGTGATTGGTCCCGTCCGCGATCGCCACGTCGATGGTGTAGTGGCCGCCCGCCAGCGCCGGCATGTCGAACTCGAACGTGCCGGCCAACACTTCGCCGGGCGCCACCGGAGGCAGCGGGCGGCCCGCGGACCAGGTGTTGCAGCCGAACAGGTACTGGCCCAGACGATCCTTGAGGATGAAACCGATGATCGGGCTGTCGAGCCCGCCGATCACGTCCACCTCGACCCGCAGCACGACCCGCTCGCCGCCGGCGATGACCGACGCGACCTGACCGTCGGGGGTCTCCAGCCTGACCTCGCGGATGCGCGTACGGCCGTCGCCGAAACCGTGGGTGGCCGGGTCGAACCTGAGCGCGGTGATGGTGCTGTGATCGAACCATTGGGCATCGTCGCCGGCGGCGTCCGCGGCCTCGCCCGCCTCCGGCGCGACCATCCGCACGCGCTCGCCCTGGCGGCTGGCGTGATAGGCCTCGCACACGGACTTCGCCGAACCGTCCATCGCCACACGGCCGCCGTCGAGCCAGATCGCGCGATCGCACAGGTTCACCACCGAGGCCGCATCGTGACTCACGAACAGGACCGTGCCGTGTTCCTGGAAGCCACGCAGGAAACGCATGCACTTCTGCGAGAAGAACACGTCGCCGACCGACAGCGCCTCGTCGATCACCAGGATGTCGGCATCGACGTGGGCGATCACCGCGAACGCCAGACGCACGAACATGCCGCTGGAGTAGGTCCGTACCGGCGCATCGATGAACTCGCCGATGTCGGCGAATCCAGCGATCGCATCGAAGCGCGCGTCGACCTCGGCGCGCGAGAGGCCGAGCAGTGCGCCGTTCATGTAGACGTTCTCGCGGCCCGTGAATTCGGGGCTGAACCCGCTGCCGAGCTCCAGCAGGGCGGCGATCCTGCCGTGCGTGGTCACCTCGCCGGCGGTCGGCGCGAGGGTGCCGCAGACAATCTGCAGCAGCGTCGACTTGCCGGAACCGTTGCGCCCCACGATGCCGACCGTCTCTCCGCGCGCCACGCTGAAACCCACATCGCGCAGGGCCCAGTGTTCGCGATGGAACTGCCCGCGCAATCCCGGCAGCAGCCCGCGGAACCGGGGCACCACGGCCTGCATGAGGCGGTGCTCGGGTCGTTCGTACAGGTGGTAACACTTGCTGACGCCCCGGGCGTCGATCGCTGCGGGGGTGTCTGTCACGGTCGGCGCCTCCCGCACGGGCGCGCCCGGATCGCCGCGGGGCGTGCGGCGGGGGCACGGGCGACGTGGGCGGTTGCGAGGCTCATGGAGCGTTCCTTGGGGAGGTGGGACCGGCGTGCATCGAAAGGGCGCGGCATCATTCCGATGGGCGGACACGATACCAGCCGGTGCGCCGACTGCCACGTGACGCCGACGACACCGGCACGGACGCAGCGCTCCGCAGTCGCGGATGGCGGAGTCGCCGCCGGCCGGAGCATCGGGGGCCCCGATCCTGCCGCCGCGCATCGACCGCAGGGCAGTCCGCGGCCCGGGGCAGCGAGGGCAGCGTGGCCGACGATTTGACGGGAATGTGAACGCAGTACCCCTTGCGATGCGCTCCCGCTCTCAGCCCGGAGGCCTTTCGGACCGCCGATGGGGTGCGGCCCGCCGTCGCTTGGGGGTATCCTAGGGGTTCGCGCTCCCGTTCCGGGGCGGCTGCCGAGACCCACGTATGCGCCATCTCCTCATTACTGTGACCGCGGCTCTGGCAATCGCCGGCTGCGCCGCCGAACGGCAGGACGCCGAACAGAGTTCGTCCGCCGCGAAGCAGGCTGCAGCGGCATCCCCATCGCGATCGACCACCGTATCGCCCGCCAACCACCGCGCGTCCTTCGCTTCGCGACCCGATCGCGGCGCCCTGATCGCGTATCCGGCGGACCGCCAGACCTTCCGTCGCGGTGCGCATACCTATCACGCGGTCGAACTGAGCGAGGCCCATGCCCTCAACGCGGCCGCGCCGGGGCGCTCGATCTCGCTGACCACCCCTTCCGGCGAAACCCTGCAGCTCGCCTACCAGCGCCATGAGGAGAGCATCGACGGCAACTGGTCCTGGGTCGGCAAGACCCGCGAAGGCTACGACGCGGTCATCACCTTCGGCGAGAAAGCGGTGTTCGGCCGGATCTCGCTCCCCGAAAGCGAGCCGCTGCGTCTGACCATGGCCGCAGGGCGCGCATGGATGGTCGAGACCGACGCCTCGCGCATGTACGACGGCGACACCATGCGCACCGCATCGGACAACGATGTCCTGATTCCGCCGCACGTGGCTGCCGGCATCGTCGCCAGGAAGCAGGCCGCCGCGACCGCCGAATCGGTTCCGGGCAAGTCCACCCCGGCCAACACCGTCGACGTGGTCCTGGGCTACACCAACGGTCTGGTGACCCGCCTCGGCGGCGCCTCGCAGGCGACCACCCGCCTCGCCAACCTGATGGCGCTGACCAACCAGGCCTACGTCAACAGCCAGATGACGCCCCGCGTGCGCCTGGTGCACGCGCTCCAGGTCGCCTACACCGACAGCAACAGCAACGAGACCGCGCTGGAAGCGCTGACCGGCTTCACCTGCACCAGCACCGGCTGCACCGCGCAGACCGTGCCGACCGAACTGGTCCCGCTGCGCACCGCCCGCGAAACCTTCGGCGGCGACCTGGTCTCTCTGCTCCGCCCGCTGCTGGCCCCGCAGCACGGCGGCTGCGGCATCGCCTGGCTGCTCGGCGGCGGCGGTTTCGCGATCGACAACACCGACGCGCCGTTCGGCTATTCGGTCGTCAGCGACGGCAGCGACCTCGACGAAGGCGACGGCCGCACCTACAACTGCCGCGACGAGGCCCTCGCCCACGAGCTCGGCCACAACATGGGCCAGCAGCACAACGTCGAGGACAGCGGCGGCGATTCGGGCACGCACCCCTACTCCTACGGCTACCGTGAAGCCAGCACCACCGGCTTCTACACGATCATGGCCTACCGCCTGAGCAACAGCAGCCAGTTCTCGATCAACTACTTCGGCAACCCGAGCGTGAACTATGCCGACACCGGGCGCCCGACCGGCACGGCCAACGCCAACAACGCGGCCAGCCTGAACCTCAGCATGCCGCTGGTCGCGCAGTTCCGCGCATCGGTGGTGCCGTTCGGCACCGCGGTCGTGGACGACATGAACGGCGACGGGCGTTCCGACATCCTCTGGCGCCGTCCGGCTTCCAACCAGACCGCGGTCTGGCAGATGAACGGCGCGGTGCAGACCGGCTTCACCGTCGGTACCGGCCAGGCCGGCTATTCCATCGTCGGTACCGGCGATTTCAACGCCGACGGCCGGATCGACATCCTCTGGGACAACGGCGGCACGCTGATCCTGTGGACCAGCAACGGCGGCACCGGCTTCACGCCGACCAATGTCACCAGCTACGGCGACGGCTGGCAGTACGTCACCACGACCGACGCCAACGGCGACGGTCGCGCCGACATCATCTGGAGCAAGGCTTCCCAGAACCTCATCGCGTACTGGTACATGAACGGCGCCTCGATCTCCGGCACCGGCATCCTGGGCGCGGTGCCGGGCTCCTCGATCATCGGCGCCGGCGATTTCAACGGCGACGGCCGCTTCGATCTGCTGTGGGACAACGGCGGCACCCTGACCCTGTGGACCAGCACCGGTACGTCCTTCACCTCGACGCAGGTGGCTGCCTACGGCGACGGCTGGAAGCCCGAAGCGGTGGCGGACGTCAACGGCGACGGCCGGATGGACATCATCTGGCGCAAGCTGTCCACCAACCAGATCGCGTACTGGTTCATGAACGGCGCGACGATCACCGGCAGCGGCATCCGCGGCGGTCTTGCCGGCTACAACATCATCGGCACCGGCGATTTCAACGGCGACGGTCGCTTCGACCTGCTGTGGGACAACAACGGCACGATGTACATGTGGTTGAGCACCGGTACCGACTTCACCTCGTCTCTGGTCGCTTCCTACGGCGACGGCTGGTTGCCGTGGCGCAATGCCCTGAAGCGCCTGCCCTGATCCGGCAAACGCAGCAGGACCCGGAAGCCCGCGAATTTCGCGGGCTTCCGCTTTTCGGGGCGCGCGGGACGCTCTGCTAGACTGGCTCCGCCGCCGCGCAGGCCATACGGCCCGGCGCCCACCCGACACCGATGAAGGTCGCCGAAGCGACGCCCGTCGGCACCAGACCGAGAGACCCGAGACATGGCAGCCCTGCCCGGAGAGCGCCCCCTGTGCGTCGACTTGGACGGCACGCTCCTGCGCACGGACACGCTGCACGAAAGCCTGGTGTTGTTGATCGCGCGCAATCCCATGCACCTGTTGCGGCTGCCGCTGTGGCTGCTGGGGGGCAAGGCAGCGTTCAAGCGCGAAGTGGCGGTACGGGTGGTGCCCGACCCGTCCACGCTTCCCCACGACCCGCGGGTGCTCGAACTGCTGCACGCCTCGGACCACCGTACCCGGGTGCTGTGCACCGCCGCCGATCGCGCGATCGCCGAGGCGGTCGCCGGGCATCTCGGCGTGTTCGACGAGATCCTGGCGAGCGACGGCGAGCGCAATCTCTCCGGCCCGCGCAAGGCCGATGCGCTCGCCGAGCGTTTCGGTGAGCGGGGCTTCGACTATGCGGGCAACGCGCACGAAGACATCGCGGTATGGCGTCGCTGCGCGCGCGCGTGGGTGGTGAACGCGCCGAGCGCGGTCGAGCGCGGCGCGCGCGAGGTCGCCGAGATCGCAGGGGTACTGCCCCGTGCGCGCCACCCCTGGCGCGCCCTGGCCGCCGCCATGCGTCCGCACCAGTGGCTGAAGAATCTGCTGGTCTTCGTGCCGCTGCTCGCCTCGCACCGGTTGACCGATCCCGGCGCGCTCGGCGCAGCGCTGCTCGCATTCGCGGCGTTCTGCGCCTGCGCATCGGCGATCTACATCGTCAACGATCTGCTGGACCTGCAGGCCGATCGCACCCACCCGCGCAAGCGCGGACGACCGTTCGCCAGCGGAGACGCGGGCATTCCCGCCGGCGCCGCGCTGTCGACGCTGCTCGGTGCGACCGGACTGGGCCTCGCATGGCTGGTCTCGCCGGCCTTCTTCGCGTTGCTGGCGGGCTACGTCCTCGCCACCTCGGCGTATTCGCTGCGTCTGAAGCGGGTCATCATGACCGACGTGGTGGTGCTGGCGGGCCTGTACACGCTGCGCATCCTCGGCGGCGCGATCGCGATCGATGGCCGGCTATCGTTCTGGCTGCTCGCGTTCTCGATGTTCCTGTTCTTCAGCCTCGCCATGCTCAAGCGCGCCACCGAACTGGGCGCGATGAAGACGAGCGGCGCGGAACGCAGCGCCGGCCGCGGCTATCGCGTGCACGACCTGCCGATGATCCAGGCGCTGGGAGCGGCCAGCGGCTACATCGCGGTGCTGGTATTCGCGCTCTACATCAACAGCCCCGAAAGCCTCGCGTTGTACGGGCATCCGCAGTGGCTTTGGCTGATCTGCCCGCTGCTGCTGTACTGGGTCGGTCGCGCCTGGCTGCTGGCCCACCGCGGCGACATGCACGACGACCCGGTGGTGTTCGCCGCCACCGACCGCACCAGCCAGTGCATCGCAGCGGCCTGCGGGCTGCTGGTGTTCGCCGCGACATGAACACGGTCGACGCGCCCTCGTGGGGGCGTTTCCCGCGTGTCGCGCAGCAGGCCCTCGGCCTGCACGACCGCGATGCGCCGCTCCCGCACGTGCCCGGCAAGGCCCTCCCGCGCGGCAACGGGCGCAGCTACGGCGACAGTTGCCTAGCGCCCGACGGCACCCTGCTGCTCACGCGCGGGCTCGACCGCTTCATCCGCTTCGACCCGACGACCGGCGTCCTCGCCTGCGAAGCGGGCACGACCCTGCACGAGATCCTCGCGCTCGCGGTGCCGCAGGGATGGTTCCTGCCGGTCGTGCCGGGCACCGCCGAGGTCACGGTCGGCGGCGCGATCGCGAACGACGTGCACGGCAAGAACCACCATGTCGCCGGCACCTTCGGCCATCACGTACGCCGATTCGCGCTGGTCCGCAGCGACGGGTCCGTGCGCGAATGCGTGCCCGG
>JBIJAD010000217.1:0-6752 GCA_044345955.1 Lysobacteraceae bacterium | reverse complement strand
TGGGCCACGGTCTCGTCGATCAGGCGCCGATGGTCCCAGCCGATGCGGTACCACTCCAGCATCGTGAATTCGGGGTTGTGACGACCGCCGGCCTCGCCATCGCGGAACACACGGCCGAGTTCGTAGCAATCGCCGACGCCCGCGGCGAGCAGGCGCTTGAGCGCGAATTCCGGCGAGGTGCGCAGCCAGCGCGTGCGCGGCGCACCGTCGGTGCGACCCGAGAATTGCAGCGGAAACGAGGCGATGTTCGGATCGGTGTTGCCGGCGACCGACAGCGCCGGCGTCTCCACTTCCAGCACGTCGCGTTCGGCGAAGAACGTGCGGATCGTCGCGTACAGCCGCGCGCGCAGGCGCAGCGCGTCGAGACCCGCGGTCGGACGCCAGTCGTTCATGCGGGGCCAGGCTCTGCGCAATCGTGTTCGGTCAGGAAAGCCAGCAACTGCGCCTCGTCCCAGATCTCGATGCCCAATTCCTGCGCCTTGGTCAGTTTGCTGCCGGCGGCTTCTCCGGCGATGACGAGCGACGTCTTCTTCGACACGCTGCCGGCGACTTTCGCGCCGAGTGCTTCGAGCTTCGCGCCGGCTTCGTCGCGGGACATCGAGGCGAGGCCGCCGGTCAGGACGACGGTCTTGCCTTCCAGCGGGCCGATCGGCGTGTCGTCGCCCTCCGGCAACAGCGCCAGCAGAGTGGCCAGCGCCTCGCCGCTGCGGGTCAGCAGGCGCGCATGGTCGTCGTCGGCGAGCCATGTCGCCAGCGCGCGGGCACTGTCGGCGGGCAGCCCGGCGGACACGAAGGCGTGCTCCGGCGCATCGCGCAGTGCATCCGCATCGGCGAAGGCGGCGGCGAGTTGTTCCGCGCGGATGCGGGTGACTTTCGGAATCTCGAGATCGACCAGCAGGGTCACGAAATCGAGTTCGGGGCGCAGCTTCGCGGTCGGCGGATGCGCGTCGCCGATGCGCACGCCGCGTTCGAGCAGCGCATCGATCGCGGCCTGATTGCCGGACTGGTCGAAGAAGTGGCCGAGCGCTCGCGCGACTTCGCCGCCGATGTCCGGCACCCGTTTGAACAACGGCCACGGCAGGCGGCGGATCAGATCGAGATCGCCGAACCACGCGGCCAGCGCCTTCGCGGTGCTCTCGCCGACATGCTCGATGCCGAGCGCGAACAGGAAACGTTCCAACGTGGTGGCGCGACTGCGGTCGATGGCTTCGATCAGGTTCTCGGCCCACTTGGTCGCGATCTTGCCGGCCTTCACGGTTTCCGGTGTCGTGTTGTCGCGCTCGTCGACCTCGCGCTTCATCTTCAGCAGATCGTCGAGCGTGAGCCGGTAGAGATCGGCGACCGATTCGACGTAGCCCAGATCGGACAGGTCCTCGATGTAGCGATCGCCCAGGCCTTCGATGTCCATCGCCCGGCGCGAGGCGAAGTGGCGGATCGCTTCCTTGCGCTGTGCGGCGCAGGTGAGTTCGCCGGAGCAGCGCCAGACCGCCTCGCCTTCCTCGCGCACGATCTCGGAGCCGCAGACCGGACACGCGGCCGGCATCGACCACGGCTTTGCATGCGGCGGACGATGTTCGGGCACGACCCGGACGATTTCGGGAATCACGTCGCCGGCGCGGCGCACGATCACGGTATCGCCGATGCGCACGTCCAGACGCGCGATCTGGTCGGCGTTGTGCAGGGTCGCATTGGTCACGACCACGCCCGCGACCTGCACCGGCTTGAGCCGCGCGACCGGGGTCGCCGCGCCGGTGCGGCCGATCTGGATCTCGATGTCCAGCAGTTCGGTCGACTGCTCCTGGGCCGGGAACTTTTGCGCGATCGCCCAGCGCGGCGCGCGCGAGACGAAGCCCATCTCGCGCTGCCCGGCGTAGTCGTCGAGCTTGTAGACCACGCCGTCGATGTCGAACGGCAGCGCATCGCGCTTGGCGCCCATCCTGCGGTAATAGCCCAGAAGACCATCGACACCGGCGACCACGTCGCTTTCGGCGCTGACCGGAAAGCCCCAGTCGCGCAGCAGACGCAGGGTTTCCGAATGGGTCGCGGGCAATTCGGCGCCTGCGATCACGCCGACACCGTAGGCGTAGAACGCCAGCGGCCGCTGTGCGGTGATCCGTGGATCGAGCTGGCGCAACGAGCCCGCTGCACCGTTGCGCGGGTTGGCGAGCACCTTGCCGCCCTCCTTCAGCGCTCTTTCGTTGTAGGCGCGGAACGCCGCCAGCGGCATGTAAACCTCGCCGCGCACTTCGAGCAGGTCGGGGCGGTCGTCGCCGCGCAGATGCAAGGGGATGGATTTCACCGTGCGCAGATTGGCGGTGACGTCCTCGCCGGTGGCGCCGTCGCCGCGGGTCGCGCCGCGCACGAACGCGCCGTGCTCGTAGCGCAGGCTGATCGCGAGACCGTCGAGTTTCGGCTCGGCGGAAAACACCGGATCGCTGCGATCCAGCCGTTCCTCGATGCGACGCACGAAGTCCGCGACTTCCTCGTCGGCGAACGCGTTGCCGAGCGACAACATCGGGATCTCGTGGCGCACTTCGGCGAACGCCGACGAAGGCGCGTTGCCCACACGCCGGGTCGGCGAATCGGGGTCGGCGAATTGCGGATGCGCCGCTTCCAACCGCTCCAGCTCGCGCATCAGCCGGTCGTACTCGGCATCCGGGATCGAAGGATCGTCGAGAACGTGATAGCGGTAATTGGCGTCCTCGATGCGGCGACGCAGTTCGGCGATGCGGGTGGCGGGGTCGGTCATTGACTGGCGTCGGCGATGATGGCCGGCATCGGTAGAGCGGGCTTGAGCCCGCCACTCCGCTTCCGGAGAGGTGGGCAGCGGCCTGCAGGCCGCTCTACCGCCCGGTTACCAGCGGGTGTTCTTCGACAGCGGCGGGACTTCGTGCTGGCGATCGTAGGCGCGCAGGTCGTCGCGGATATGGGCGATGCGCTGGCGGCCGAGCGCGTTGCGCGATTCGTCGAGGACCACACCGTCGAGCAGTTCGGCCATGCGCTGCGCGGTCGGCAGCATCTTTTCCCAGGAATCGAGCGCGGGGATCGGGCCGGGCAGGGTCAGAAAGAAGGCGATCGCCGGCGTTTCCAGGGTCTGGATCTCGGCCATCTCGAAACTGCCCGGTTTCTTGATGTTCGCGACGCTGAATACCGGATCGGCATCGGGGCGTCCGTCGACGAGGCGGTGGAAGATGCTCATGTGGCCATAGCTGAGCCCGGCCTTTTCCGCCGCGACCACGATGTCGGCGCCGCGCAGCATCTCGCCGGCGCGGGCGGCGACGTAGAGAGTGACGATCTTGTCGAAATCCTCGCGCTTGCGCTTGCCGATCTCCGGCCCGGAGGGCGGCGGCGCCAGCGGCATCTCGTCCTGGACGATCGCGACATCGCCGTCGTTGGATGTCGCGGGCGCAGATGTGGGCGTCAATTGCGGCTCGGCGCGCGGCACCGGGCGCTGGGCGCTGTCCTCGCGCCGGCGCCGGCCCTGATCGGGTTTGCGCGGACGACCGAAGAAGTAGATCGCCGCCATCAGCAGCAGGCCGGCAACGACGATTCCGATACGCAGCAACCAGGTTTCCGACATCGCTGTGACCTCGCGTATGAATCAGGCTTTCTTGGAACGGGCTTTCTTGGAGCGGGCTTTCTTGGAGCGGGCTTGACGTCAGGCGGGGATCGGCCTCAGGCAGCGCCGGCAAGGCGTGCGGCCTCGGCCAGATCCACCGAGACCAGACGGCTGACGCCGGGCTCGCGCATGGTAACGCCGCAGAGCTGGTTCGCGGCTTCCATGGTCGCCTTGTTGTGGGTGACGAACAGGAACTGCACCTGCTCGCTCATCTCGCCGACCATCGCGGTGAAGCGGCCGACGTTGGCCTCGTCCAGCGGCGCGTCGACCTCGTCGAGCAGGCAGAACGGCGCGGGATTCAGACGGAAGATCGCGAACACCAGCGCGACCGCGGTCATCGCCTTCTCGCCGCCGGAGAGCAGCGAGATGTTGGAGACGCGCTTGCCCGGCGGGCGGGCCATGATCGCGACGCCGGTATCGAGCAGATCCTCGCCGGTGAGTTCGAGATAGGCGTGGCCGCCGCCGAACAGGCGCGGATACAGCTCCTGCACGCCGGCGTTGACCCGATCGAACGTGTCCTTGAAACGGCCGCGGGTTTCGCGGTCGATCTTGCGGATCGCTTCTTCCAGGGTCTCCAGCGCGGTGTTGAGGTCGGCGTCCTGGGCGTCGAGATATTCCTTGCGCTGGGCGGCCTCGGCGTGTTCCTGGATCGCGGCCAGATTGACCGGTTCGAGCCGGCGCAGCTTGGCGTCGAAGTCGACGACGACCTTTTCCCATGCAGCGGGGTCGGCATCGTCGGCGAGGCCGTTGAGCACGTCCTCCAGCGCGAAGCCGCCCTCGACCACCGCGGCGGACAACTGCTCGGCCTTGAGTGCCAGCGCCTGCTGGTCGAGCCGGCGCTGGGCGATCGCCTCGCGCTGGGCGATGGACTGCTCCTCGCGCTGATGGCGGGTCTGCTCGTGGGCGCGCAGTTCGCCGTCGATGCCTTCGAGCGCGGCGCGCGCGGCGGCGAGGCCCTTCTCGGCCTGCACCCGCTGCTCCAGCGCCACCTGACGCTCGCGCTCCAGCGCCAGCACCGGGGCGTCGCCGTCGGACAACTGCGCGGCCAGTTCACCGAGCCGCGCATCAAGCTGGCCGCGTTGGCCGCCCATGCGCTCCAGCGCCTGCGCCAGGGCCACGATCTGGGCGCGCTGGGATTCCAGATTCAGCGCCAGCGCGTGCGCGGCGTCGCGCGATTCGCGTGCGGCCTGGCGCGCGGCGTCGCGGGCCTCGGCCAGGGTGCGGCGTTCGGCTTCGAGCGTCTGCCGCGCGCCTTCCAGCTCGCCCATGCGCGAAACCGCATCCTCCAGCCGTGAACGCGCTTCGCGCGACTGCAACGCGCTGGCGTCGATCGCTTCGACCAGGTGCGCCAGTTCGGCGTCGATCTTCTCGATCCGGGCGCGCGCCGAATCCAGCCGGCCCTGCTGGCCCTGCAACTGGCCGGCGAGTTCGGAAACGTTGCGGTGCGCCAGATACAGCGTGCGCTGGGCGTCCTCGCGCTGCTGCTCGGCGGCGAGCATGCGGTCGCGCAGGCCGGCGATCTCCTCCTCCAGCGCGGCCTCGCGCTGCTGCAGGGTCTCGATGCCGGCGCGCAGTTCCTGGATCTCCCGCTCGCGCAGCAACGCGCCCTGCTTGGCGGCACCGGAACGGCTGACCCGCACCCAGCCGTCGCCAAGGCGCTCGCCGCTGCGGGTGATGATCGATTCGCCCTCGCCGAGGTGCGCGATCATCGCGCGCGCATCGGCCAGACTTTCGGCGGCGTGCAGTTTGGCGAGCAATCGGCGGATCGCCAGCGGGCCTTGGACCTTCGCCGCCAGCGAGGTCGGCGCGAAGGCGCCCTCGCCGCGTTCGGCCGAGACCAGCGCGAGCCGGCCTTCGCCCAGAGCGGCCAAGGCCTCGACCAGGGTTTCGGGCGATTCGATCAGGACACCCTCGATCAACTGCCCGAGGGCGCTCTCGACCGCGAATTCCCAGCCCGACTCCACCCGCAGCGCTTCGCCGACGCGGGTCGCGGAATCCAGGCCGCGCGTCTTCAGCCAGGCCATCGCCGCGCCCTGCTCCTGGCCGAGCGCGGCGTGCTGCAGTGCTTCCAGCGAGGACAGCCGGCCGCGCGCGGCCTGCGCCTGCTTGCGCAGTTCGGCGAGCGCGCTCTGGCCCTGGCGAACCTGGTCCTGCAGCGCCAGCACCGCCTGCTTGCGGCTTTCCAGTTCGTCGCCGAGGGCGTCGAGCCCGGTTTTCTTCTCGTCATGCTGCAGTTGCAGCCCGGCGAAGGTCTCGGCCAGCGCGCCGAGGTCGAGTGCGCTGCGCTCGTGGCCCAGTTGTTCGCGCCGGCGCTCGGCATCCAGCGACTGGCGGTCGAGATAGTCGACCCGGGTGCGTTCGACTTCTGCCGCGCGCACGGCCTCGGCCTGGGCGCGGGTGTGGGCGTCCCAGCGCTGCTGCCAGTCGGACAGCCGCGCTTCGGCCTCGTGCAGTGCCTCCTGGCGCAGTTCGTCGTTCTCGCGCAGTTCGGCCAGACGCGGTTCGGCCTCGTCGATCGAAGCGCGCAGGCTGTCCAGCCGCTGGCGGTCGTGTTCGATGTGCAGACCGATCTCCGACAGCGCCTGCTCGGCCTCGTCGCGGGCGCGCTGCAGGCGCAGGGCGAGTTCCTTCTGGTGCGCGATCTGCTGTTCGACCCGGGCCAGGGTGCCGCCGACTTCGTAGCTTTCGGCCTGGGCGCGGTTCAGCGTCTCGGCCGCGGCCTCGCGCTCGGCGCGGCCCTGTTCGATCAGGCGTTCGGACTCGCGCTGCTCGGCGATGATCTGCTGCAGCCGGGTTTCCTCCTGCGACAGCCGCTCGCGCAGGCGCTGCAGGCGGCTGTCGAGGGCGCGGTATTCCAGCGCCTTCCATTCCGCATCCTTGACCCGGCGCTCGGCCTGGATCGCCTGGTACTGCTCGGCCTGACGCGCCTGGCGGGCAAGGTGCTGCAACTGCTTGCCGACTTCCTCGCGCAGGTCGTTGAGGCGGTCGAGGTTCTCGCGGGTGTGGCGGATGCGGGTTTCGGTTTCCTTGCGCCGCTCCTTGTATTTCGAGATGCCGGCGGCTTCTTCGAGATAGACCCGCAGCTCTTCGGGCTTGGCCTCGATGACCTGCGAGATCATGCCCTGTTCGATGA
>JBIJAD010000216.1:0-6757 GCA_044345955.1 Lysobacteraceae bacterium | reverse complement strand
AAGGCCCGGGAGTCACGGCTTGTCGGTGCGGCAATTCGGTGGCTTGGGCGGTCGAAGTCATATTCGATGCGCTTTCATGCCATCCGTCGCGGTGCGGCGTGGGCTCCGGAGAACCCAGCCCGGCCATTCATGGCCGGGCCTTCGGGCGAATGCGAACCGGCGATAGGCCGGTTCGCAAGCGTTCGCCCTCAGCCCTCGTCCCGCCAGCGGCGGAGGCGGATCGCCGCGACGATCATCGCGATGCCGACCGCGGCGCCGATCCACAGCTCCAGGGTGCCGAAGGCGGCCCAACTGTTGCTGAAGTCGATCGCCTTGTACAGATCCTGCGGGCCGTCGATTTCCACGGCGTAGTGCGCGTTGACGTCGGGGTTGGCGCTCCAGGTCATGGGCACGATGCTCAGCAGGCCGCGGAACACCACCACGTACCACATCTGCTCGTGCGGGAACTCGACGCCGGCGATCGCGTTGGCGATGCCCGCGGTCATGCTGACCATCGCGCAACCCAGGATCGGCAGCAGCACCGCCCACAGGAAGGGCAGCCGCTTGGCCCAGGCCGAGCACAGCATCAGCCAGCCCACCGTCGGCAGCGCCCACATCGCGTACACCGGCAACATGCTCAACGCGCCGCCGAGGATCCGGAACAGGTGCGATTCGAGCAGCAGCGCGCTGGCGTCGGGAATGCCGTTCAGCGCGAAAGCCACGCTCATCAGCAGCAGGATCACCGCGCCGATCGCGATGCCGATGACGATGCTCAGCGCCGGCGCCAGCAGCAGCGCCCACACCGCCTTCGACAGCACCGTCACCGAGTCCGACACCGGCAGCGATTTCCAGAACAGCACGCTGCGGTCGCGGCGCTCGTCGTACAGCGAGCCCAGCGAGTAGAAGAACACCACGAACACCATGACGGCGAGCGCGAGCAGGATGCCGGAGAGGAAGAAGATGTCGCCGGTGCCGCCGATCGCCTGGCGGGTGGCTTCGGTGCCGCCATCGATCACGATGCCGCTGTTGGCCCAGTCGATCTTGCCGGCGGCCTTGGCCCGTTGCAGCGCGACCGAGCCGCCGATCACGCCGATCAGGGCGAACAGGCAGGCGATCGCGCCGGTGATGAGCGGTGCCCACAGGAAACCGCCGCGGTTCTCCCAGAATTCCCGCTTCAACAGCATCTTCAGCTTGTCGGCGGGGCCGTAGGTGCGCACCGCGAGGGGTGCGGATTGGATCGTGGCGCTCATGCGTAGGTCCCCTTCATGGTGGCGACGAACAGGTCGGACAGGCCGGGAATGCGGGTTTCGCCCAGTTCGGCCAGACGCTCCAGCGGCACGCCGTCGAACAGCATCACGGTCTTGCCGAAGGGCAGGGCGCGTTCGTCGATCGGTTTCATGGCGCGAGCGTCGTCGGTGCGGTCGCCGTTGACCAGCACTTCGACGTAGCGTTCGCCGAGGCTTTCCATGGTGGCGTCGAGCACGATCTTGCCGTCGCGGATGAACATCACGTCGGTCAGGATGTGTTCGATCTCCTCCACCTGGTGGGTGGTGATGATGATGGTCTTCTGCTCGTCGAAGTAGTCTTCGAGCAGGCGCTGGTAGAACTGCTTGCGGTAGAGGATGTCCAGGCCGAGGGTCGGCTCGTCCAGCACCAGCAGGCGGGCGTCGATCGCCATCACCAGCGCCAGATGCAGTTGCACGATCATGCCCTTGGACATTTCGCGCACCCGCAGCTTCGGGTTGAGCTTGGTGTTGGCCAGGAAACGCTCGCACTTGGCGCGGTCGAAGCGTGGATGCACGCCGGCGACGAAATCGATCGCTTCCGACACCCGGATCCAGCGCGGCAGCACCGCGACGTCGGCGATGAAGCAGACATCGTTCATCAGTTCGTCGCGCTCGGTGCGCGGGTCGCGGCCCAGCACCTTCAGATCGCCTTCGAACGGAATCAGGCCGAGAATCGCCTTCAGCGCGGTGGTCTTGCCGGCGCCGTTGGGGCCGATCAGGCCGATGATCTTGCCGGGGCCGATCTCGAAGTCGGTGCCATCCAGCGCGAGTTTGTTGCGGTAGGCCTTGCGCAGGCCTCGGGCGGTGACGACGGCGCTCATGCCTCACCTCCGTTGTCGCGTTCGGGAAGCAGGTCCTGCATGCGCAGGCCCAGACGCTGGATCCGCTCCAGCACCAGCGGCCATTCCTCGCGGAGGAAGCGTTCGCGTTCGCTGGCCAGCAGTTTCTTCGCGGCTTCTTCGGTGACGTACATGCCCAGTCCTCTGCGTTTCTCGACGAGTGCCTCGTCCGCCAGTTCCTGATAGGCGCGCGAGACGGTGATGGGGTTCAACTGGTACTCGGCGGCCACCTGGCGCACCGAGGGAAGGGGGTCGCCGGGCTTCAGCAGCCCGTCCAGCATCATCGCGATGACCCTGTCCTTGAGTTGTCTGTAGATCGGAGCGCCGTCGCTCCACTGGATCGCGGTCATGGTCAGCTCCCGTTGCCGCTGCGCAGGCCCTGCGCGAATGAGAAGAAGGGCAGCGCCATCGATTCGCGGGCCATGGCCCGGCGCTGGCGGCTGTGCGGTCTGGTCGTGCGCCGCTGCTCGCCGGATTCGACTCGGGCCTCGGCGCTGTCCTCGGCGGTGACGGGCAGGCCGCCGGTCGTGGACGCCAGCGGCACCGCGGCGATCAGGCCGAGGGTCAGCAGGCCGAGGGAGACGGCGAGGGCGCGGACGCTGTGGATCAACTTGCGGGACATGGTCAACTCCTGTGCTCGTTGACTGGTGTTGTATGCAACTATAACACCAAGACACGTCAGGTCAAGCCCCTCCGAAACCTTTTCCACCCAACTGAAGTCATACTCCGGTTTTCCCCCTCCGGAGCCCCCCATGTCCAGCGTTCTGGCCCGTGTCCTGGCCGTCGTGGCCCTCCTGCTCGCCGCGCTGCCGCTGGCCGCAGGCGGCGGCGACCTGCTCGACCACAGCTACCGCCCCCTCGCCGGCAAGACCCCGGTGCACCTCGGCAAAACCTACCGTGGTCAGGTGCTGCTGGTGGTCAATACCGCCAGCAAATGCGGTTTCACCCCCCAATACGAGTCGCTGGAAGCGCTGCACGCCCGCTACAAGGCGCGCGGTTTTGCGGTTCTGGGCTTCCCTTCCGGCGATTTCATGAGTCAGGAATTCGACGACGAGAAGGAAATCCGCGAGTTCTGCACCCTGACCTACGGGGTCAAGTTCCCGATGTTCCAGAAGGTGCGGGTGACCGGCGACAAGGCCACGCCGCTCTACCGCGCGCTGGCGGCGGCCAGCGGCGAATCGCCCAAATGGAACTTCCACAAATACCTGATCGGTCGCGACGGACGGGTGATCGCCAGCTTCGGCAGCCGGACCAAGCCCGATGCGCCGGAAGTGATCCAGGCGATCGAGGCTGCGCTGCGGGCCCAGGCGCCGGCGGAGGCCAAGCGGCGCTGATGCGTGCGGCGGCGATTGCCGGCCTGCGCGCCGGCCGCGACAATAGGCGGCTGTCGTCGCCGCGGCCGGGGTCCCGGCCGGGGCGACGTTTTCCTTTTTTCGGCGCGTCCGGCTCCGGCGCGCTGTCGTTGTCTGGAGAGTTTTTCCCGGTGAGATCGATGAGGTTTCGTTTTTGCGTCCCGGCCGCAGTGCTGGCGACGGTGTGGCTGCTGCTGGCGGCGACCTGGGCGCAGGCCGCGGATCGTGCGGTGCCGACCAGCGAGCGCGACAAGGTCAGTTACATGATCGGCACCGATGTCGGCCGCTCGTTCGCTTCGGCGGGCCCGGATCTCGATCTCGCGGCGTTCGAACGCGCGTTGCGCCACGCTTTCGCCGGCGGCGCGCCGCTGCTCGACGACGCCGAGTCGCAGCGGGTCGGCACCGCGATGATGCAGCGGATCGCAGAGCGCAGCGGCCGTCCGGTGCCGGGGCT
Source organism: Lysobacteraceae bacterium (assembly GCA_044345955.1). Taxonomy (GTDB): domain Bacteria; phylum Pseudomonadota; class Gammaproteobacteria; order Xanthomonadales; family Xanthomonadaceae; genus Lysobacter_I. Next base: position 2,847 of record JBIJAD010000216.1, on the reverse strand, counting down.
GCCGCCGGGCGCGCGCCCGCCGCAGGTGCCGCCGGAGAAGGTCGGCCTGATGGTCGGCGCCGATGTCGGCCGTTCGCTGGCGCCGATCCAGGACGAGATCGAGATGACGGTGTTCCTGCAGGCGATGCGCAGTGCGATGGCCTCGGAGCCTCCCTTGCTGAGCGACGCCGAAATGACGCGCATCCGCGACGCATTCTCCAAGCGCATGGACGAGCGCGAGAAGCAGCGCATGGTCGAACTCGCCCGTCGCAATGCCGAGGCGGGCGCGGTGTTCCTGGCGAGGAACCGGACCGAGAAGGGCGTCATCACGACGTCGTCCGGGCTGCAGTACCGCGTGCTGCGCCAGGGCACCGGCCGTCGCCCGCTGATGAGCGAGCGCGTGCGCGTGAACTATCAGGGCAGCCTGCTCGACGGCAAGGTGTTCGACAGCAGCTACGAGCGCGGCCAGCCGGCCGAATTCTCGCTGCGCAGCGTGATCGCCGGCTGGACCGAGGGCCTGACCCGGATGCCGGTCGGTGCGAAATACCGTTTCTGGATTCCCGCCTCGCTCGCCTACGGCGAACGCGGCAGCCCGCCCGATATCGGCCCGAACGCCACTCTGGTGTTCGACGTCGAACTGCTCGACATTCCCTGAGCCCCGCACGGACCGCCGCGGCGCCGACCCGAAGACCCATGGAGCTTTCCCGATGACCCGAACCCTGCTTTCCAGAATGCCGCAGTCGCGGATTTCGCTGTTGCGTCCCGCCGCTTCCGCCGCATTGGCGATCTCGACCGGGCTGTGCGCGTTCGCCGCCGCGTCGCAGACCGCGCCCGCCCCCGCACCGGGGGCACAGGTGCAGGCCTCGGATCCGGCGCTGGCCGACGAAAAGGCCAGACTCGGTTATGCGATCGGTCTCGACATCGGCCGCAGCCTCGGCCCGCTGGCCGCCGATCTGGACATGGGCATGCTCAAGCGCGCGATCGACGATGTGCTGGCCGGGCGCACGCCGCTGCTCGACGACCAGCAGGCCGGCGCGGTGCGCCAGGCCTATTCGCAGCGCATGCAGGAGCGCCAGATGGCCGAGATCCGTGCGGCCAACGAGCGCAACGTCGCCGCCGGCAGCGAATTCCTCGCGAAGAACGGCAAGAAGCGCGGCGTGATCACCACCGAGTCCGGGCTGCAGTACCAGGTGCTGGTGCAGGGCAAGGGCCCGAAGCCGGCGCTGGAATCCAGGGTCCGCGTGCATTACACCGGCACCCTGCTGGACGGCACCAGATTCGACAGCTCGATCGATCGCGGCCAGCCGGCCGAATTCGAACTGACCCGGGTGATTCCGGGCTGGACCGAGGCGCTGCAATTGATGCCCGCCGGCAGCAAGTACCGGCTGTGGCTGCCGTCCACGCTCGGCTACGGCGAGCCCGGCACGCCCGGTGGCCCGATCCCGCCGGGCGCCACCCTCGTTTTCGAGGTCGAACTGCTGGAAGTGCTGTAACTTCCGCAGTCGCTTCGGTTCCGTTCCGCAAGTCCCGCCTTCGTCATTCCCGCTTTCCCGTCCACCCAGACCGCCCGCACCGCCGTGGCGATGCCCATACCCAGGAGCAGCTCTCGATGAAACCGTCGCGTAACCTCACCCTCGCCGCCGTCGCCGTGTCGTGCGTCGTGGCCCTGTCCGCCTGCAAACCGATCGAGAAGAATGCCGGCGACGCCAAGCCTGCCGCCGACGCCAAGGCCGATGCGGCCGCGGGCGACAAGGAGGGCGCGCTCAAGGTGCCCGGCCTGCCCACCGAGAAGCAGCAGATCAGCTACATGATCGGCATGGACATCGGCAAGTCGCTCAAGCCGATGAAGGACGAGATCGACATGGCCACCCTGCAGCGGGCGATCAACGACGCGCTGGCCGACAAGAAGTCGCTGCTCACCGACGAGCAGGCGATGCAGGTGATGCAGGCCTTCGCGGTGAAGATGCAGGCCAAGCAGCAGGAAGAAATGGCCAAGAAGCAGGCCGAGATGGCCGAGCAGGGCAAGAAGAATCTGGAGGAAGGCAAGAAATTCCTCGCCGACAACGGCAAGAAGCCGGGCGTGACCACCACCGCTTCCGGCCTGCAGTACCAGGTTCTCACCGCCGGCAAGGGCGCCAAGCCCAAGGCCAGCGATTCGGTCAAGGTGCACTACACCGGCACCCTGCTCGACGGCACCAAGTTCGACAGCTCGCATGATCGCAACGAGCCGGCACAGTTCGTGCTGAACTCGGTGGTGCCGGGCTGGACCGAAGCGCTGCAGTTGATGCCGGTGGGCAGCAAGTACAAGCTGTGGATCCCGGCGAACCTGGCCTATGGCGAGCAGGGCACCCCGGGCGGCCCGATCCCGCCGAACGCCACCCTGGTGTTCGAGGTCGAGCTGATCGAGATCGCCAAGCCGTAATCGACAGGCAGCAAGCGCCGTCAGGCGCGATGCCGCGCGCGCCGCCGTCTACGGCGGCGCGCGTCGTTCACCGCAGACCGGAGCCAGCCCCGCATGCGCGTCACCATTTTCGGTACCGGCTACGTCGGCCTCGTCACCGGAACCTGCCTGGCCGAAGTCGGCCACCATGTCGTCTGCGTCGATATCGACGCGGCCAAGATCGACGGCCTGCGCAACGGCGTGATCCCGATCTACGAGCCCGGCCTGGAGCCGATGGTCAAGGCCAATTTCGCCGAAGGCCGGCTCGAATTCACCACCGATGCCGCCGCGGCGATCGCTCCCGGCGACGTGATCTTCATCGCCGTCGGCACTCCGCCGGACGAGGACGGCAGCGCCGATCTGCAGTACGTGCTGGCGGTCGCGAAGACCATCGGCACGCATCTGCAGCGCCCGGCCGTGGTCGTCGA
>JBIJAD010000015.1:0-24494 GCA_044345955.1 Lysobacteraceae bacterium | reverse complement strand
CGCCGGCAAAGGCTGTCAATCACCAAAAGTCATACGGTGGTAAAATTCATTCGTTCATGTGTCTGCGCCGAATCTTGGCGCCTCCGACCAGGGGAGAAAACGTATGGCCGCTGCCTTCAGCCTGCGATTGCGACGACTACGCAAGAATTCAAGTCTCACGATGGACGAACTGGCCCGCGCTGCAGGCATCAGCAAGAGTTACGTTTGGGAACTCGAAAATCGCGAGGTGCCGCACCTGTCGGCGAAGGTGCTGGTCGATCTGGCCAAAGCCCTGGATGTCACCCTCCAAGATCTGCTGGGCGAGCCGCCGCCCGTGAAGGCCTCCCCCGAAGACCTGCGGTTCTTCCGCAAGTACCTCAGCATGGACCGGGCCGACAAGGACCGCCTCAAGAAGATGATCGAGTTGTTCGAGATGCCCACCTCCAAGCGCGCCACCCGCGGCCGGTAATGCCCGCCGGGCATCCAACGTCTCGACGTCGGGATCGGGGTTGAGGGTGGAGCGACTTTTTCGGGCGCACTGATCCGGGGCATTCGGGGCGAGCGTACCGCGACAAGGATCAACCGAAGATCAAATGGACCGACCCGAGGCCAAGCCTCAATAAGGGGAGGCGAATCGGTTCACCCTCGTGTCGATCTCAGGCCGCCGGCGAATCCCAATCGCCGCGCATGAGCCCTTCCGGTTCCGATCCGACATCACGCATTACGCGCGGTTGCGTTTGCGCGGCGAAGCAATGGCGTCCTCGCGCAAAACGCCGTCGTTCCTCTTGGCAGGCAATGAGGCCATAAAACCGCTTCCCCAAGACCAAGCGTAAGGCGTTGATTCGCAAGGAAACAGAAAATCATCGCTTGCACTTGACAGGCGAGAAGTCCAAGGGGACGGAGAGGAGAGAGGGAGAAGTGGCGAATTTCTCGCCACTGATGGCGATGCCGCGCGAGGTCGAAGTCCAAGGCCAAAACGCGAAACCCCTGCGGAATGCAGGGGTCGTCGGGTCCGCTGAGCGCGGTTGTCGCTGTCGGGTTGGCGCGCCTGGAGGGATTCGAACCCCCGACCAACGGCTTCGGAAGCCGCTACTCTATCCGGCTGAGCTACAGGCGCGTGCCGGGTATTGTCCCCGATTCGGGGCGGCCGCGCGAGCCTTTCCCGCCTTCACGATCCTCCGATGCACGAATCTTCCGACATCTCCGCCGATCCGCCGTTGTGGCGCCAGCGGTTGCGCCTGTACTGGGCGCTGGTCCGCGGCGACCGGCCGATCGGTTGGCTGCTGTTGCTGTGGCCGACCTGGTGGGGGCTGTGGCTGGCGGCGGAAGGGGTGCCGCCGTGGTGGACGCTGGTCGTGTTCTCGCTCGGGGTGTGGCTGACACGCTCGGCCGGCTGCGTCATCAATGACTACGCCGACCGCTGGCTGGACCCCCAGGTCGAGCGCACCCGCGGGCGTCCGCTGGCCAGCGGGGCGATGCGCGGGCGCGAGGCGCTGGCGTTGTTCGCGGTGCTGATGCTGCTGGCGTTCGCGCTGGTCTCGACCCTGAACCATATGACGATCTGGATGAGCGTGGCCGGGGTGTTCCTGGCCGCCACTTATCCCTATCTCAAGCGCTACACCTATCTGCCGCAGGTCTATCTGGGCCTGGCGTTCGGCTGGGGCATTCCGATGGCATTCGCGGCGGTGCGCGGGGAGGTGCCGTCGATCGCCTGGGTGCTGTACGTCGCCAATCTGTTCTGGACCACCGCCTACGACACCTGGTACGCGATGGTCGATCGCGAGGACGATCTGCGGGCCGGTTCGAAATCCACCGCGATCCTGTTCGGCGATCTGGATCTGGTCGCGCTTGGCGTGCTGTACGCGCTGTTCTTCCTAGGGCTGTGGTTCGTCGGCCGGCAGGCGGAACTCGGGGTCGCGTACTGGGCCGGCTGCGGGGTCGCGTTGTTGCTGGTGGCGTATCAGTTCGCGATCGGGCGCTGCCGCGAACGCGAATGGTGTTTCCGGGCGTTCCTGAACAATCATTGGGTGGGGATGGCGGTGTTCGTGGGGCTTGCGGTCGCGTTGTGGATGAAGGGCTGACGCGGCGCCCCTGCCGATCGTGAGCGGGCGGGGTGGACGGACTGCGGGCCGTCCGTGGTTTCAGTGGGTGTCCCCGTCCTCCTCCGCCCCCGGCTCTCCCTGTTTTTGAGTGGGTGTCCCCTTCCAGGCTCCACATCGCATCTGCCTCGGCGCGGGTGGGTGTCCCATCACGCGGTCTCCCATCACGCGGTCCCATCACGCGGCCATCTGCGATCAAGGCAGCCGGACCGTCAGCGCATCCATCACCTTCGCCCCGTCCGCCGGGCCGCCGCCGAAGGTGGTCGCGCCGGCTTCGGGCGCCAGCGCACGGAAGCCGCCGTCGTAGTCCCAGGTGGTGATGTGGATGCGGGTGCCGGTGAGGTCGGCACCGCCGAAGGCGCGGGCGGGCAGGGTCCAGGTCAGCGTGTGGGTGTCCCCGTCCACGTCCAGCCGTGCGGCCTGCCCCGCGGCGGTGCCCTCGCCGGTGGCGGAGGCGCCTTCGGCGGTGAACAGGGCGTTCGACCAGCCGTGAGCGCGCAGGCGCAGGTGCCAGCGCATGCCGTCGGGCAGGGTCGCGTTCTGCTGCGGCAGCACGGTCGCCCCGCCCGGGTGGCCGGGCAGTTCGACGAAGACGGTGAAGGCGACGTGGTCGAAGCCCAGCAGCGGGTTCCATTCCTTGACAAGGGTCGGCAGCCGCACGCGCAGGCGCAGGGCGTCGCCGCTGCGCCAGACTTCGGCGCCGCGCAGGTCGCCCGGGCGATGTTTGCGCCAGCCGTCTTCCAGCGGGTAGACGTAGCGGCCGTCCGGGCCGGTGTCGTCGCCGGCGGGGTCTTCGACCTGCGCGACCCGGGTCCACGTGCGATCCACCCGGAAGGCCTGCGCGGTCGAGGCCTGCCGCCGCTGGTTGTCCCAGATCACCACCCGATGGGTCAGGGCCGGGTCGATCATGTCGTCGGTGCGCAGCGTCGCCCGCCAGCGGCCGTCGCGTCCCACCGCCACGGTCTGCGCCGCGGCCAGGTCGCCGTCCACCACGATCCGCACCTCGGTCGTGCCGCGGGCGTGCCCGGACAGGGCGAGATCGCCGGTCGCGACCGCGGCCACCGGGTCGATCGTCAATCCGCTCGCATGCGAGGTCCATTGCGTGCCCGGGCCATCGTGGTCGGCCGTGGTCCACACCATCGCGCTGCGTGGCGGCAGCACCAGATGGATCGGTGCCCCGTCGCCGAGCGTCAACGGTTGCGGGTCGGCCGCCAGCCCGTACAGCGGCCGCAGCACGGTGCCCGCCGGCTGGCCGGTGTCGAGGTTGTCGAGCAGGGCCGGGTGATCCGCGGTGTTGAACACCACGACCGCGTCCACGCCTTCGTGATGCATCTTCCAGGCGATCGCGCCGGGCGCCGCGGCGTTCGCGGCCAGCACCGTCGGCGTGCCGCGCGAGAACACCCGATGCTCGCGGCGCAGCGCCGCCACCTCCGCCAGATAACGATACAGAGGGGCCCCGGTATCGAAACGGTCGCGCCCGCCCGAGCCGTGGCCGCCGGCGAACATCGCCGCGCGCTGTTCGCGGAAGCCCTGCTCGGTGCCGTAATAAATGGTCGGGATGCCCGGCAGGGTCATCAGCGCCAGCAGCGCCTGGCGCAGCCCGGCCTCGTCGCTGCCGACTAGGAAGCGGTCGACATCGTGATTGTCGATGAAGGTCGGCATCCGCCACGGGTCGGCGTGGACCCGCATCATGTTCTCGATCCGGTGCCCCAGCTCGCCGGTCGGGTGGCGTCGCGCGAATACGTCGCCGAGCGTGCCGTAGAGCGGGAAATTGATCATCGACGGCAATCGCGGCTGGCCGGCCGGGCCGCGCACGTAGCTCTCGATCTTGCGTGCCATCGTGTCCTCGTAGGGCCGGTCCACGCCGAAACCCTCGCCGAACAGGAAGAACGGCGGCTGTCCGCCCGGTGCCGCGCGCAGCATCCCGGGATGGCGCGGGTCGTCGGCATGGACGAAATCCTCGAAGAACTCCGGCGCCACATGGAAGGCGGTGTCGACCCTGAACGCATCCACCCCGACCTCGCGGATCCAGTAGCCGTAGCTCTCGCGCAGCGCGCGCCGGACCTCGGGGTTCGAGGTGTTCAGGTCGTCCAGATCGGCCAGTTGCCAGGTCTGCTGCTGCACCGTGTCGGCGTGGTCGCGGATCTGTGGATTCCAGTGATAGACGGCCGCGCGGCGATGCTCGGGCCGCCGCACGTCGTTGCGGTCGAACGGCGGCCGCAGCGGCGCGGTGCTGCCGTCGGCCTCCGGCCGCAGCTCGAAATTGCGCGCCGGGTCGGCCGGGTCGAAGGCGCCGCGCCAGCCGTGGTAATCGGCGACGTGATTGACCACCACGTCCTGGATCAGCCGGAGATCGCGCGCGCGCATCGCCGCGGCCAGCCCGCGGTATTCGTCCAGGCTGCCGAAATGCGCATCCACCGCCATGAAATCCCTGGTCCAGTAGCCGTGATAGCCGCCGAACTGCGCCGCGTCGCTCCACCAGCGGTTGGCCACCGGCGGGGTGATCCAGATCGCGGTCGCGCCCAGGCCGCGGATGTAGTCCAGCCGCCGGCGCAGGCCGACCAGATCGCCGCCGCTGAATTTGCGCGGATCGTTCGGGTCGTATTCGCCCTGGCCCTGGTCGTTGTTGCCCGGGTCGCCGTCGGCGAAACGGTCGATCATCACCAGATAGACGACCTGATCGCGCCAGTCCACGGCGGTGACCGGCGGTGCGGGCGGCTCGGCCGCCGCCGCGGCGGCGGTCAGCCCCGCGGCAAGCGCGAGCGACCGCAGGCGGGCACAGAGGCGGGACGGGGTCGGCATGGCGGGGCTCCCGGCAGCAATGGAAACGGGGTGGCCGGCGGCCTTCCCCGGGCCGTTCATTTCACCCCGATTTCGTGCCCATGACCCTGATTTGACCGGGTTTTTTCATGAATACGTATGCAGGCGACTTCCCCGCGGGCGGGCAAGGACTACCATCGCCGCTGCATGCCGGGGACAGGCTGGAACCCGGACATGCCGGGCATTGCGGAATTCACGGCTCAGACCGGATCGCGCATGGACCTGCCAACGAATTCCAGTTGCTGTGGAGGGGATCCATGCAGCCTTTGAAGCGAAACCTGTTGAGCGCCGCCCTCGCGTCGGCCACGCTCATGCTGGCCCAGGGCGCATACGCGCAATCGGCCGACCAGAACCAAGACACCGAAGCCGAGGACATCGACACCATCCAGGTGGTCGGCATCCGCCGCAGCATCGAGGCCTCGACCGACACCAAGCGTGAGGCGACCTCGATCGTCGAAGCGGTCTCCGCCGAGGACATCGGCAAACTGCCCGACACCTCGATCGCCGACTCGATCGCGCGCCTGCCCGGCCTCACCGCACAGCGCTTCGGCAGCCGTCCGCAGGAGATCAACATCCGCGGTTTCGCGGGCGACTTCTCCACCGGCCTGCTCAACGGCCGCGAACAGGCCTCCCCGGGCAACAACCGCTCGGTCGAGTTCGACCAGTACCCGTCCGAACTGACCAATCAGGTCGTCGTCTACAAGACCACCGACGCGCAGCTCGTCGGCCAAGGCCTTTCCGGCACGGTCAACATCAAGACCGTACGTCCGCTGGCCTTCGGCAAGCAGGTCGTGGCCATGAACCTGCGCGGCGACTTCAACGATCTCGACGGCGACCGCGAAAGCGGCAGCCGCTTCAGCATCTCCTACATCGACCAGTTCGCCGACAACACCATCGGCCTCGCGCTGGGCTATGCGCGTCTGGACTCCAGCGTCCAGGGCCAGCAGTTCGAAGCCTGGGGCTACGATGGCGGCGGCGTGCTCGGCGGCGGCAAGATCTACGACATCGACGACAACAACGAGCGCGACGGCATCGCCCTGACCCTCGAGTTCAAGCCGAGCGAGATGTATTCCTCGGTGCTCGATGTCTTCTACTCGAAGTTCGACAAGGAACAGACCAAGCGCGGCATGGAATTCGGCCTCGCCTGGGGCGCGGCCGGCCAGCCGATCACCCGCGTCGACAACGCCCAGGGCACCGCGGTACAGGCCACCTTCCAGGGCTTCGACCCGGTCCTGCGCAACGACTTCAACGCCGCGTACGACGACCTGTTCTCGCTGGGCTGGACCCACACCCTGAACCTGGGCGAGCGCTGGACCGTCACCGCCGACGTCAGCGGCTCCCGCGCCGTGCGCAAGGAGCGGATCCTCGAGACCTACGGCGGCCTCGCCACCGGCCTGCCGGGCGACAACGTCTCGATCGCGCTGAACAACGATGGCTACTTCGACTTCGATCTCGGCTACGACTACGGCAATACCAACATCATCCGCCTGACCGACGCCGGCGGCTGGGGTCAGGACGGCTACATCAAGGACTTCGAGGTCCGCGACTCGATCGGCGCCTTCCGCCTCGACTTCGAGCGCACCTTCGACGAAGGCTGGTTCAGCAGCGTCGAGTTCGGTTTCAACATCACCGACCGCAACAAGAGCCGCTCCTCGAACGAAGCCTTCCTCTGCCTCAACGCCTGCCGCGACGGCGCCGAAGTGCCGGTGCCCGCCGGCATCCTCTCCGGCGGCGACATCGGCTTCGCCGGTCTCGACCGCATCCTCGGCTGGGACGCGCTGGCGGCCTATCGCTCCATCTACAACCGCCGCGGCAACGTCAACGGCGACATCAACAACAAGAACTGGGAAGTCAAGGAAGAAGTCCTGACCAGCTACGTCCAGGCCAACATCAACACCGAGCTCGGTTCGATCCCGGTGCGCGGCAACATCGGCCTGCAGGCGGTGAGCGTGGACCAGAGCTCGAGCGGCATCGCGACCTTCAACGGCGTGGCGCTGACCGAGGAGAGCGAACGCGGCACCAGCTACACCCATTTCCTGCCGAGCCTCAACCTCTCCTTCGAACTGCCCGCCGACCAGTTCGTGCGTTTCGCCGCCGGTCGCCAGATGGCGCGTCCGCGCATGGACGACATGCGCGCGAACGCCGGCTTCGGCGTCAACACCGGCAGCCCCTGCTCCGGCATCGCACCGCCGTGCTGGTCGGGCGGCGGCGGCAATCCCGAGCTCGAGCCCTGGATCGCCAACGCCTACGACATCTCCTACGAGAAGTACTTCGGCGGCAACAAGGGTTACGTCGGCGCCGCGTACTTCTACAAGGACCTGAAGACCTACATCTACCAGCTCACCACGCCGTTCGACTTCAGCCAGCTCCCGCTGCCGGCCGGCACGATCGTCCCGGTGGTGCCGAGCAATCCGATCGGCTCGTTCACCCAGCCGGTCAACGGCAACGGCGGCACGATCAAGGGTTGGGAACTGTCGGCGTCGATCCCGCTGGATCTGCTGTGGGAGCCGCTGCAGGGCTTCGGCGTCCAGGCCAGCTACTCCGACACCCGCAGCAGCGTCCAGCCGCTCGGTCCGGCCTTCCCGGATGAGCCGCTGCCCGGTCTGTCGAAGTACGTCTCCAACCTGATCGTGTACTACGAACGCTACGGCTTCTCCGCCCGCGTCGCGCAGCGTCACCGCTCCGACTTCCTGGGTGAGGTGCAGGGCTTCGGCGGCGATCGCGAGCGCATCTTCTTCAACGCCGAGACCATCACCGACGTCCAGTTGGGTTACACCTTCCAGAGCGGCCCGCTGCAGAACCTCGCCATCCTGCTGCAGGTGAACAACCTCGAAAACGAGCCGTTCACCTCCAGCTTCGACGGCCGTTCCGACCGCCCGCGCCAGTTCTGGGGCTACGGTCGGACCTATCTGCTCGGTGTGAGCTACCGCTTCGACTAAGCGTCACTCTCGACAGGCGAGCTTGGCCCTTGTCCGGTCCCCCGCCGGGCAAGGGCCTTTTCTTTGCGGGTTCGATCGCCCGAATCGCCCGATGCCCGACCCCGGGCTGCGCGGAAGCACCGACCTCTTCCGGAAAACGATGCCGTTGCGACCGGAACCGGCCGGACAGCACAACGCCGCCGCGCACAAGCGATACCGGATCGATCCCGCACAGGGCCCGTCTGCCGCTTGAAGCCGTCGATACTGGCCTCGCAACCCGACGACAGGAGGCGCAGGACCATGAACACCCGCAACTGGTATGCCTGGTTGAATCTGATGCCGCCCAAGCCCGACGACTTCCACGTCGTGGGCGAAGTGGAAGTGGGCAATCCCGGTGTGCAGGCCGAACTGCACTACAAAGTGCCGCAGGGCATCAACCCGGCGATCCTGCAGTTGGACCTGCATCTGGTCCAGCGGCCAGGTATCTGGCCTCTGCCAATGACCTGGGTGCAATGCCGGTACGACCGCATCCTCTGCCCGGGCATGCCCGGATGGAAACAGGTGGAAATCTTCCACGAAAGCGAGCGGGTCGCACTGATCGATGTCGAGACGGTGCACTGAGCATCGGCGGCGCGGCACGGCGACACGACGATCGATGTCATGCATCGATCGTCGCGTTTCGATCGCGACAGAAAATCCAGATCGGCGCCTGTCGATCTGTGCACCCGCTTTCACGTCGCGCGCTATCGGTAGCCGAAACGCGGATCGGATTGACTTCCCGTACGCAGAGGCGAAGACTCGGCCAGAGAGAACACCGGACCACGTTCCACAGGGGGAATGCCGGATGGCCAGGGCAGGCGCGCACGGATTCGTCGGCGCATCGCTGATCGCGATCGCGGCCTGCAGCGCCGGCCATGCCCACGCCCACGGCGGCGGCCTCGACAAACACGGCTGCCATCACGACCGCAAACGCGGCGGATATCACTACCATCGCGGCAGCGCATCGCCACCTGCTTCGCAATTCGACACTGCGCCCGCACGCGGCTTCGCGCCGTCGAACCTCGCCCCTGCGCGCACGCCTGCCGGCGGCCGCGCCTTCGTCAACTGCACCGAAGCCAGAGCCGCCGGCGCCGCGCCGGTGCGTCGCGGCGATCCGGGGTATGGGGCGCATCTGGATCGGGATGGGGTGTGAGCGGAGGAAGAGATGATGCGAAATGTTGCACCAAAGGCAGAGAAAGCAATCATCCAATGATGTTAGGAAAAAAGGAGTATAGGCATGGATATTCAAAGAGCCCTAGCGCTATGTTTTCTGTTCGTAGCTTTTTCTTCTGCAGCACAAGAAAGACAAGAAGACACACCAAGTAACACACCCGTGAATGGAGCTGAGGATAATGCGCAGCTTCAACCAGATGAGTTGCGTGCCAAAGACGAAGAGATCAAAAGACTGCGAAAGCTCATAAGCGAATTGGATAGATCGTCGATCAACATGGCAGCCATGATCGATGAAAGAATAACGGAAACAACGGCAACCTTCGTATTCAAGACAAATGCATTTGGAAGGGTTGTTGTTCTGATTTCAGGGAAAAACGGGTTCGAGAAGACACAGGAATCAAATGATCGTGAACACATCGTAGGATTCTCGGGTCTCATGCCAGGCGAAACTTATAAATTATCTTTTTATGCAATCACTCCATCTGGAAAAAGAAGATTAGTGCAATCTGACAAAGATGTTTTTACCACTCAGCCAGAAGGATCTGACGATAAACCTATCGTCAACATTCAAAATACACCCAAGATCATTACGCCGAATTCAATAACGCTCGAACTTTTTTCAGACAAGAAAGTTCAGATTGAAATTTACTGCAAAAAAAGAGTCGATGGATTGGCGAGTCCGGCTCCATGCCCACAATTCCGACATGGTGAAATTAGACTGACAAAAGCGGGGCGGCATCTTGATGATGCCAAGAAATACGAAGGCGTTGGTGAATTCTTGATTTCCGGGCTCGAACCGGACTCGGTGTACGAGTTTTCAGGAACGGCTGTTGGTGAAAATGGAATCAAGTCGGATCTAATTTTCCTGAGAACTTACAGGACTGCCAAGGCACCAAACAAAGTCGATTTCTCAGGCCCTGTCAATTTCGAAATTCGCCCTGATCAAACACTGGTTTCGTGGAAGTGGACCTCGGAACCCAGCCGATCAACGGTAATCTTGAAAATCGGAGAAAGAAGTGTCCAGTTCGAGCCACCAAAGATGGACTTGGAAACACAGATGAGTACCGCGGCTGTCCCTCTTGCAAAAATTATGGATGCTCTTGGTGGTGACAACAAGAGCAAACCCATAGTGTTGGTTGAAATGCAAGACGGCGGAGATCAAAAAGTATCTCGTGAATTTTCTTTCGCACTTGTCATACCGAAGCCGCAGCCAGGAATGAACGCTGAGCAGAAAGATGCGATCGAGCAAGCAACAAGAGTGATTGGTCAACGGAGGGGAAAGTTGAATTGGACTACGATCAGGCAGATCGGCCTGCCGATATTGTTGTCTCTCTTGCCGCCATAGATGTGACTTCAATTACAAATCTGGCAATTACCAGAAGGATCCCAGCCTCTGGAGAACTTGGGTTTCAATCTGCTGTTAGAACTAGCCCCCGTGGCGATCGCCCAACCCCGCCGCCGCCTTCGCCAACGCCCCGATCCTCGCCCAATCCCTCGCCGCCAGCGCATCGTTCGGCACCATCCACGACCCGCCGACAGTGAGCACGTTGGGCAAGGCGAGGTAGGCGGGAGCCTTCGCGGCATCGATGCCGCCGGTGGGACAGAACTTCACGTGCGCGAACGGGCCGGCGAAGCTCTTGAGGGCGGGGATGCCGCCGCTGGCTTCGGCGGGGAAGAACTTGAAACGCTGCCAGCCGTGTTCGAGGCCGCGCATGAGTTCGCCGGCGGTGGCGATGCCGGGCAGCAGCGGAATGTCCGCGGTCTTCGCGGCGGCGTAGAGCGCGTCGGTGGCGCCGGGGGAGATCGCGAAGGCGGCGCCGGCGTGCTGCACGGCGGCGAGGTCTGCGGCGGTGAGCACGGTGCCGGCGCCGACGATCGCGCCGGGTACGTCACGCATGCGGCGGATGACTTCGAGCGCGGCCGGGGTGCGCAGGGTGATTTCGAGCACCGGCAGGCCCGCGGCGACCAGGGTTTCGGCGAGCGGCACGGCGTCGTCGGCATCGGCGACCGCGAGCACGGGCACCACCGGAGCCTGCTGCAGAATGGCGTCGATGCGGCGGGTCAGGGCGTCGGCGATGGTGTCGTTCATGATGGCGTTCCGCGGGATTCGAAAAATCGATGGTCGGAATTGTGGGCCGGATCGATGTCCGGGTCATTTCGCGCACTGTGAGCATCGAAGCGCGATCGTCGCCGATGCTTGGGTCTTCGCATTCGCGAGGATGACGGCGTCGGATTCGCGATGACGCTGCTCTCGTCCGATGCGTCGCGCGGTGTCACGCGCCGCTGCCGGTACCGGCGCGCAAGGCCATCGCGGCGCCGAGCAGGCCGGGGCCGGGATGGGTGACGACGCGGATGTTGACCGATTCGAGATAGGCGGCGAAGCGGCCCTTGGCGAGGAAGCGTTCGCGGAAGGCGCTGCTGCGCAGGAACGGCACGAAGCGCGGCACGATGCCGCCGGCGATCATCACCGTGCGCGCGCCGTGGATCAGCGCGGCGTCGCCGGCGACGCTGCCGAGCACCGCGCAGAACCGCGCCAGCGTGCGCCGCGCAGCCAGATCGTGGCCTTCGAGTGCGGCGGTGACGATGTCGGCCGGTTCGCGCAGCGCCTGATGCTGGCCGGTGGCGTGATCGACCGCGCCGCGCAGGACCGCGTCGATGTGCGACAGGCCGCTGCCGCAGAGCAGGCGCTCGTTGGAGACGCGGCCGAAGCGTGCGGTGAACCAGCGCGCGATGTTGAGTTCCTCGTCGCCGAGCGCCGCGAAACTGATGTGGCCGCCCTCGGTCTCCACCACCTGCCAGTGCTGCGGGCCGCCGACCAGCAGCGCGACGCCCAGCCCGGTGCCCGGGCCGATCACGGTGATCGGGCCGTGCAGCGGCGCGTGTTCGTCGCCGTGCAGCGCCATCTGGTCGGCGCTGTGCAGCGCCGGCACCGACCAGGCGACCGCGCCGAAATCGTTGAGCACGTGCAGGCCGTCGAGGCCGAGCGCATGCCGCAGTTCGCGGCGGGTGAAGGACCAGGCGCGATTGGTGAGCCGGATCTCTTCGCCGCTGACCGGGCTGGCGACCGCGATCGCGGCGTGACGCGGGCGCACGTCGAGATCGTCGAGATAGTGCTCGGCGGCGTGCTGCAGGCTGGCGAAACGCGAGGCGTCGAGGCTGCGCGGTTCCAGCACCTGCGCGGTCGGCGTGGTCAGATCGGTCAGCGCGAAGCGGGCGTTGGTGCCGCCGATGTCGGCGATCAAGGCCAGCGGCGCGGTGCGGGCGACGGCGGCCATGCTCAGGCTCCGTCCTCGTCGTCGACGAAAAGGGTGCAGGCGCCGGTTTCGGCGGTGCCGACGCGGGCGCGCATCGATCCGAACAGTTCGCGGCCGACGCCGAACGCGTTGCCGGAGAGATCCGGCGCGACCGCGGTGCGCGCGGCCCATTCGGCCTCGGGCACTTCGGCCTGCATCGTGCCGGCCTCGGCGTCGATGCGCACGATGTCGCCGTCGCGCAGTTTCGCGATCGCGCCGGCGCAGGCGGCTTCGGGGGTGACGTGGATCGCCGCCAGCACCTTGCCCGACGCACCGGACATGCGCCCGTCGGTGAGCAGGGCGACGCGCTGGCCGCGATCCTGCAGCACCGCCAGCGTCGGCGTGAGTTTGTGCAGCTCGGGCATGCCGTTGGCGCGCGGGCCCTGGCCGCGGATCACGGCGATGAAATCCCCTTCGAGCGCCCCGGCCTTGAACGCGGCGAGCAGCGCGTCCTGCGATTCGAAGACTTTCGCCGGGGCGCGGATCGCACGATGTTCGGGCGCCACTGCCGAGATCTTCACCACCGCGCGGCCGAGGTTGCCCTGCACGCAGCGCAGGCCGCCTTCGCGGTCGAAGGGCTCGGCCACCGGGCGCAGCACGCTGAGATCGCGCGACTGCGCCGGCGGCGCGTGCCACACCAGTTGCGTGCCCTCGAGCGCGGGCGCCATCGCCTGCTGGCGCAGATCGCCGCCGTGCACGCAGCGGATGTCGCCGTGCATCAGCCCGGCGTCGAGCAGTTCGCGGATCGCGAAGCCGAGCCCGCCGGCGGCGTGGAAATGGTTCACGTCGGCGCTGCCGTTGGGATACACCCGCGCCAGCAGCGGCGTGGCCTGCGACAGTTCGTCCAGGTCGTCCCAGTCGATGACCAGACCGGCGGCGCGCGCGACCGCGACCAGATGGATCGCGTGATTGGTCGAACCGCCGGTCGCGGCGAGCCCGACCATCGCGTTGACGATCGCCTTCTCGTCGATCGTGCGGCCGATCGGACGGTAGTCGTCGCCGAGATGGGTGATGCGCAACGCCTGTTCGGTCGCGGCCACGGTCAACGCATCGCGCAGCGGCGTGTTCGGATTGACGAAGGCGGTGCCGGGCATGTGCAGGCCCATCACCTCGACCAGCATCTGGTTGGAATTGGCGGTGCCGTAGAAGGTGCAGGTGCCGGGGCCGTGGTACGAGGCCGATTCGGCTTCCAGCAGTTCGTCGCGGCTGGCCTTGCCCTCCGCGAAGCGCTGGCGCACCGCGGCCTTTTCCTTGTTCGGCAGGCCCGAGGGCATCGGCCCCGCGGGTACGAAGATGACCGGCAGATGGCCGAAGGCGAGCGCGCCGATCAACAGCCCGGGCACGATCTTGTCGCACACGCCGAGCAGCAGCGCAGCGTCGAACATCTCGTGCGAGAGCGCGACCGCGGTGGAGAGCGCGATCGCATCGCGCGAGAACAGGGACAGTTCCATGCCGATCCGGCCCTGGGTCACGCCGTCGCACATCGCCGGCACGCCGCCGGCGACCTGGGCGCTGCCGCCGGCGTTGCGCGCGGCCATCCGGATCAGGGTCGGATACTGCTCCATCGGCTGATGCGCCGAGAGCATGTCGTTGTAGGCGGTGACGATGCCGAGGTTGGCGCTGGCGCCGGTCTTGAGCATGGACTTGTCGGCGCCGGAGGCGGCGAAGCCGTGGGCGAGATTGCCGCAGCTCAGATGGCGCCGCGCCGGGCCCTGCGGGCGCGCGGCGTCGATCCGCGCGAGATAGGCCTCGCGGCTGCGCCGGCTCTTCTCGGCGATGCGGGCGGTGACGCGTTCGACGACGGGGTGGAGGGACATCATGGGCTCCAGTGGATGTGCACGGTCGTCTCCGGTGCGTGCAGCACGGCGGAGATCGGCATCCGCAGCGGATCGTACGCTGCCTGCGCGGCGCGCAGCACCTCGCGCTTGCGCGCACCGGTGACCAGCAGGTGCAGCGATCGCGCCCGCAGCAGGCGGGCCAGACCGAGGGTGATCCGCGGGAACGGCGCTTCCGGCGGCAGGGGGTCGGGCACGATCGGAAAGGCGTCTTCCGCGGCATCGGCGGCGAGCGCCGCCGGCAGCCCGGCGACGCCGGGGAACAGCGACGCGGTGTGCGCGTCCTCGCCCATGCCCAGCACCACCGCATCGAAGGCGACGGCGTGCAGCGGCGCGAGCGTTGCGCGGGCCGCGGCCAGCGACGCGTCGAGATCGCCGTCGACGGCGGTGAGCGCCGCGATCCGCAGTCCGGGTGCGGCGGCGAAGGCCTCGCGCAGGGCGCCGAGATTGCTGGCGGGGTGATCGTGGGCGACGCAGCGGTCGTCGCCGGGCAAGGCCGTCGCCCGCGACCAGTCCAGCGGCGCGGCGGCGAGCGCGCGATAGATCGGGAACGGCGTGCTGCCGCCGGCCAGCGCGAGCGCCGCGCTGCCGCGCGTGTCGAGCGCTTCGGCGCAGGCGGTGCGCAGGATGTCCGCGACCGCGGCGGTCAGCGCGTCGCGATCGGAATGATGATGTTCGACCCAGGCCATCGCCGCGCTCCGCTCACTCGCGCCAACTGTGGCCGTGGCGTTCGGTCATCGCCAGCGCGGCGTTCGGGCCCCAGGTGCCGGCGGCATAGGGTTTCGGCGCGCTGCCGGCATGGGCCCAGCCGTCGAGGATCGCATCCACCCACTGCCAGGCGGCCTCGGTCTCGTCGCGGCGCACGAACACGGTGCCGTTGCCCTCGATCGCATCGAGATAGAGGCGCTCGTAGGCCAGCCGCCGGCGTTCGTGGGCGAAACGCGCGTCCAGATCCAGGTCCAGAGACACTTCCGACAGGCGCAGGCCGCTGCGGTCCAGGCCGGGCGTCTTGTGCATCAACTGCAGCTCGATGCGTTCCTCCGGCTGCAGCCGGATCACCAGCGCATTGGGCTGGGTGACGACGCCGGTGTGGGCGAAGATCGAATGCGGCACCGCGCGGAACTGCAGATAGATCTCGCTGCATCGGCGAGCCATGCGCTTGCCGGTGCGCAGATAGAACGGCACGCCCGACCAGCGCCAGTTGTCGATGTGCGCGCGCAGGGCGACGAAGGTTTCGGTGCGGCTGGGGCGGCCCGGCTTCTGTTGGGAAAGTTCTTCGAGATACCCCGGCACGGCTTTGCCGGCGATCGCGCCGGCGGTGTATTGACCGGCGACGGTCTCGGCGGCGACCTCGCCGCGGCCGATCGCCCGCAGCGAGCGCAGCACCTTGATCTTCTCGTTGCGCACCGCGGTGGGCTCGAACTGCGAGGGCGGCTCCATCGCCACCAGGCACAGCAACTGCAGCATGTGGTTCTGCAGCATGTCGCGGATCGCGCCGGAACCGTCGTAGTAGTCGCCGCGACCCTCCACGCCCACGGTCTCGGCGACCGTGATCTGCACCTGCTGGATGTGGCGCGCGTTCCACAGCGGTTCGAACAATGCATTGCCGAAGCGCAGCGCGAGCAGGTTCTGCACGCCTTCCTTGCCGAGGTAGTGATCGACCCGATAGACCTGCGATTCGTCGAATACGCGGGTGACGCCGTCGTTGATCGCGATCGCCTCGGCCAGATCGTGGCCGATCGGTTTTTCCAGCATCACCCGGGTGCCGGCGCCGGCCAGACCATGACGCCCCAGCGATTCGCAGGCCTGCACGTAGAACTTCGGCGAGGTGCTGAGGTGGTAGAGCTTGTCCCCACCCCGCGCGTCGCCATCGCGCAGGGCTTCGACCCGGGCCGCCAGCGCCTGCATCGAGGCGTCGTCGTCGAGTGAGGCCGGCTGGTAATGCGCGCGCGCCAGCAGCGCGTCGAGGGTGGCGGCGTCGCGCTGATCGGCGGGCACGAAGGTCTCGATCGACTTCGCCACCAGCGCGCGGAAGCCGGCTTCGTCCAGCGCACTGCGCGCGCTGCCGAGCAGGCGCATGCCCGGCGGCAGCAGCCCGTCGCGCTGCAGGCCGTAGAGCGAAGGCAGCAGCATGCGCTGGGCGAGGTCGCCGGTGGCGCCGAAAATGGTGAGCAGCGAAGCGGAGGACGTGGTCACGGGCGGGTTCGGAAGGAAGATTCGGCGGACATTGACCGGCAAGCGTAATCCGGTTGTGCGGTGCGGGGCCATGCATACGTTTGCATGGCCCCGCGCTTGCGACGCCGGTCCCGGCGCGACGCCGACCGCGCCGGCTTCACCAGAATGCGGCGTATAGCGCGACCAGGATCGCGATCACCCCGGCGGCGCCGAGATTGAACGACGCGCCGGTGGCGTAGCGCACATCGTCGGTGCGGACGCGGTCGGCGTCGCCGGCGGCGCGGGTCAGCAGCGAGACGCCCATGGCCAGGGCCAGCGCCAGCAGGAACACCAACCCCACCCGGTCCATGAACGGCAATGTCGGCCAAGCCAGTTTCAGCGCGATCGACAGCGCGAACGAGCCGACCGCGGCGGCGATCGCGCCGGCCTCGTTGGCACGCTTCCAGAACAGACCGAGCACGAAGATCACCACGATGCCCGGGGTGAAGAAACCGGTGTATTCCTGGATGTACTGGAAGCCCTGATCGAAACCGCCCAGCAGCGGCTTCGCGGTCAGCACCGCCAGCGCGATCGCGACCGTGGCCGCGATCCGGCCGATGCGCACCATCTTCTGCGGATCGGCGGCGCGCCCGCCGCGGGCGTAGAGGTCGAGGGTGAAGATCGTCGAGACCGAATTGCTCATCGACGCCAGCGAGGACACGATCGCCGCGATCAACGCCGCGAACACCACGCCGAGCACGCCCGCGGGCAGCAGCGCCATCATGCTCGGATAGGCCTGGTCGGGCTTCTCCAGCCCCGGCGCCAGCATCAGCGCAGCCAGGCCAGGCAGCACCACGATCACCGGCATCAGCAGCTTCAGGAACGCCGCGAACACGATGCCTTTCTGCGCCTCGGCCAGATCCTTCGCCGCCAGCGCGCGCTGGATGATGTACTGATTGAAGCCCCAGTAGCTGACGTTCATGATCCACATGCCGCCGATCAGCACACTCAGGCCCGGCAGATCCTTGTAGAACGGGTTGTCGGGCGAGAGGATCATCCGGAAATGCTCCGGATGCGCGTCGAGCAGCGCGCGGAACCCCCCGAGCATGCCGCTCTCGCCGCCGATCCGGTCCAGGCACAGCCCCACCAGCAGCAGCCCGCCCAGCACCAGCAGCACCACCTGCACGATGTCGGTCAGCGCCACCGCCTTCAGCCCGCCGTACAACTGATAGGCCAGCGCGAACGCGGCCAGCAGCACCAGCGCGGTCATCTGGCCGATGCCGGCGACCTGGGCGATCGCCAGCGAGCCCAGCCACAGCACCGAGGTCAGGTTGACGAACACGTAGAGGCCGAGCCAGAACACCGCCATCAGGGTGCGGATGCGCGCCCCGTAGCGCTCCTGCAGGAACTGCGGCATCGTGGTGATGCCGTTGCGCAGGAAGATCGGCAGGAAATACTTGCCGACGATCAGCAGGGTCAGCGCCGCCATCCATTCGTAGGACGCGATCGCCAGGCCCAGCGCGTAACCCGAGCCGGACATGCCGATGATCTGCTCGGCGGAGATATTGGCCGCGATCAGCGAAGCGCCGATCGCCCACCACGGCAGGGTGCGGCCGGCGAGGAAGTAGTCCTGCGCGTCCTTGCGGTGCCCGGCCTTCTCGCGCGAGACCCACTGCGCAAGCACGAAGATGCCGACCAGATAGGCCAGCACGATGGCGATGTCGAGCGTCGAAAGCTGCACGGCCCCTCCCCGCGGACGCGCTGCGTCCGGATCGTCTGCGTCTGGTCCGCGATCCGGATTCGCCGGCCGCGGACGCTGCGGTGCGACGGGGTGGGGGCCCGATGCGCCGCGCGGGCATCAATAGCACGGCGCCGACGCGATGCGGACGCGACGGAGGCTGCAAACGAATTCAGGCCGTCGTCGCCGCGATGTTCTCGAGCATCGCGCGCGGCGGAAGCGACCAGTCGATCGGCGTCTGGCCATGGCGGGTCAGGTATTCGTTCGCGGCCGAGAAATGCCCGCAGCCGAGAAAACCACGATGCGCCGACAGCGGCGAGGGATGCGGTGCCTTGAGCACGCGATGCCGGCGCGTATCGATCACCTTGCCCTTGGCCTGCGCATAGCTGCCCCAGAGCAGGAAGACGAGGCCTTCGCGTTCCCGGTTCAGCACGTCGACGACATGATCGGTGAAACCTTCCCAGCCCTTGCCCTGATGCGCGCCGGCCCGGCCGTCCTCCACGGTCAGCACCGCATTGAGCAGCAGCACGCCGCGTTGCGCCCATGGCAGCAGACAGCCGTGATCGGGCCGGGCGATGCCGAGGTCGCGCTCGATCTCCTTGAAGATGTTGTCCAGCGACGGCGGCACCGCCACGCCCGGCAGCACCGAGAAGCACAGTCCGTGCGCCTGCCCGGGGCCGTGATACGGGTCCTGACCGAGGATCACCACCTTCACCGCATCGAACGGGGTCGCATCGAACGCGGCGAAGATCTTCGCCGCCGGCGGGTAGATCCGCGCGCCCTTCGCCCGCCGCTCGCGCAGGAACGCCGACAGCGCCCGCATGTCCTCGCGTTTGAGATGGTCGCCGACCTTCGCCTTCCAGGACGGTTCGAGCTTGATGCGGTCGTCGTCGGTCATGGTCTATAGAATGCTGTGGTCACGTCGTCGGCTCCGAGTCCAAATCGTCGAGGCGGAGCAATAGAAAAGTTGTTCGAGAGTTAACTTCGACAGCATGGAGTCCAACACTGTCGACATGAAGACGGAATTCTAGCTGTCCCGAAATATTGAACCCCTGAGATTGAATGTGGTGTGCCAGCGCACCTGCATTCTCTCGAATGAAAATTTCAAGGCTGATAATGCGTTCCTTAAAATTGATTGACTGAATCTCTGCCCTGCCGGAAGCGCCTGCGGCCGAATAGCCGCCGCCAAGCATGCCGTAGACAAATCCCGGTTCAACTTGAATGAAGGCATTAATCTGATTCTTGCGTAGAAGAGCGATTTCTTCATCTGAATAGTCGTGTCTAAGCCCTGAAATTCCTTTGATCCGATATGGCTCTAGGACTGCCGGCCAATTGTGATGAAGTATCTTCAATAACTCCTTCTTCGACCAATTGCCATGCGGCAGTATGGCGATACAGAGCACATCGCTGTGAAACATCATAGCGAACAGCAGCGGACCAGTTCTGGAGACAAATCCAGTTTCGTCCGTTTGCTGACCGAGATGAAAGTGGTGGATGCGCCAATCATTCAGCAGATCATCGCTGTAGTCTGGCTTGAGCAGTGACTTGCTCAAATAGCAATTGACATCTTGACCATCCAAAAAGGCGCGCAGCAACTGATTGTATCCAGCGGCATGAGCATGCGGACACTCGAAACCCATCGCCTCATGCACTCGGCGCGGACGCGGATCAATTCGACGGTTCCAGATGTTGAAGAAACGATAGGAAGTCTCTTCGAACGTATCGTCGGCGGAAATGTTGTATCCCCACTCAACGATCCGTGACCGCATGTGGTTCTTCCAGTCCGCAAGAAAGTCAATCGAGATATCCAAATCTTTCGGCGTGTTGGATGGAATTGAGCTCGTTCGATTTGATCATCGAGCCTATTCGACTTTCATTTGGGTCAATTGATTGGCGCGCGCTCGCGCAGCTTCGCCATCCGCAACTGGAACAGGGTCTTGGTGACCAGCATGCGCTCCTCGATCGGTTTGAGCACCAGATCGTTCGCGCCTTCGCGCAGCAGGTTGGACTGCTTGTCGCGGTTGCCGTCGCCGGTCATCACCAGCACCGGCAGCCGGCGTTTGCCGTAGCCGAATTCGTTGCGCACCGCGCGCAGCAGATCCAGGCCGCTGACCTCGCCTTCCAGGGTCACGTCGGTCAGCAGCAGATCGGCGCCGACGTCGTCCTGGCCCAGATGCTCGCGCAGATAGGCCAGCGCATCGTCGCCGCGGCTCATGTGCAGCACGGTGATGTCGTGCGCCTCCAGCATGCGCCGGGTGGCGATGGCGACGGTCTTGCTGTCCTCGACGTAGAGCACGCGCGCGTCGGGCATCGGCGCGGGGTTGACGTAGCCGCGGATGAAGGTCGCCAGCGCGGCGTAGCCCTCGGCCTTGTCGAAATAGTCGGTCACGTCCTCGGTGAAGCGGCGCGCTTCCAGATGGGCCTGGGCGTCGCCGGAGACCACGATCACCGGCACGTAGCGCTGGCCGGCGGCGGCGCGCACGTGGCGGGCGACCTGCAGGCCGTCGCCGTCCATCAGCACCAGCGCGGTGGTGACCAGATCGACCGGGCCCTCGGCCAGCGCGGCCTGGACCTCGGTCAGACCGGCGCAGCCGACGATTTCCACCCCCGGCAGGTCGCGCTGCAGCATGTCGCCGATCAGCCTGCGCACCATCTTCGAGCTGTCGACCACCATCACCCGCGGGGTTTCGGTGGTCAGATGGCGGACATCGCGAGCGGACATTGCGTATCGGGTTTCCGGGACGGGTGGCGGTGGCGTGGTGCGGCGCGACCTTGCGCCCGATCGTGGCGTGGCGCCCGCATCGGAACGCCCCCCGCGCCCCGACGCGCCCCCTGTCGATCGCGTCAGGCCCTAGTTTGACGCAGAAAATGCCCGGTGACCACGCCGGCGCCGAGCCAGCCCAGCGCCGCGGCCGCGGCCAGCACCAGCGCGGCCTGGGCCGGCTCCACCCCGCTCACCGCGAAGCGGCTGCCGTAGCTGGCCGCCAGCGCCCGCAGCGGCTCGCGCAGGGCCAGCTCGGCCGCGGTCAGCAGGCCCAGCGCCAGCGCCCCAGCGGCGAGGCCGTACAACGCGCCCAGATACAGGAAGGGCCGGCGCACGAAGCCGTCGGTGGCGCCCAGCGATTGCAGGATCGCGATCTCCTCCCGCCGTGCCTGGATGTCGAGACGTACGGTGTTGCCGACCACCAGCAGCGCGCCGAGCCCGAGCAGCGCCGCCAGCACCCACACCGCGCGGGTGCCGAAGGCCAGCCAGCGGTCCAGACGTTCGCGCCAGACCGCGTCGTGCTGCACCAGTTCGGCCTCGGGCAGGGCGCGCAGCGCGGCGAGCAGCGCGTCCTCGTCGCCGCGCGGGCGCACGATCAGCACGCTGGGCAACGGGTTGCCGCCGACGGCGGCGATGGCCTCGGCGTAGACCTCCCCGCCGGCCGCGCGCAGCCCGGCCAGACCCTCGTCGGGGCTGCGTACGGTCACCGCGGCGACATCGGCACGGCCGCGCAGTTCCGCGGCCAGGGTCCGGGCACGTTCCAGCGGCACTTCGGGGCGCAGGAACACCGCCGCCTCGCGGGCCTGCTCGACGCTGCCGCCGAGCCGGGCGATGTTGTCCAGCACCAGCGCCAGCCCCAGCGGCAGCGACAGTGCGACCGCCATCACCCCGACGGTGAGCAGGGTCGCCCAGGGACGGCGCAGCATTCGGCCCAGGCTGGCGCCGAGGCTCTGCAGGTGATGATCGCACCAGGCCGCGATCCGCGACCGCGGTTTCGCCGGAGCGGCGCCGGCGGCATGCGACTTAGCCATCGGCCAGTTCCTCCGGCGCGATGTCGTCGACCAGCCGGCCGTGATCCAGCACCAGCACCCGCTTCTTCATCCGCTTCACCAGCATCAGATCGTGGCTGGCGACCAGCACGCTGGTGCCGCGCTCGGGCAGGCCGGCGAACAGGGCCATGATCTCGGCCGACAAGGTGGGGTCGAGGTTGCCGGTGGGTTCGTCGGCGACCAGCAACTGCGGTTCGCCGACCAGCGCCCGGGCGATGCCCACCCGCTGCTGCTCGCCGGCCGACAACTGCCCCGGCAGGGCCTCGGCACGCGTGCCCAGGCTCACCCGGTCGAGCACGCTGCGCACCCGCCGGCGGATCTCGTCGCGACGCAGCCCGCGCAACTGCAGCGGCAGGGCCACGTTCTCGGCCACGCTGCGATCGGTCAGCAGGCGGTGGTCCTGATAGACCACGCCGACCTCGCGCCGGTGCATCGCCACCCCGCGCCCGGACACGTTGCGCAGATTGCGCTCGCCGAACAGCACCGCACCGCGGCTGGGCCGCTCGGAGAGGTGGATCAGTTTCAGCAGCGTGCTCTTGCCCGCGCCCGAGTGCCCGGTGACGAACAGCATCTCGCCGCGGTGCACCGTGAAACTCACGTCGGCGAGGGCCACATGCCCGCCGGGGTACTGCTTGCTGACGTTGTCGAAACGGAGGACGGTCATGGCGCGCAGTATCGCAGACCGGCCTGCGCGGCGGACTCCGGCCGGCCCGGTGCGCACCGGCCGGGAAGGCCGGTACGCAGGGGGCAACGGACTTACAACAGCGTGGCGCTGATGACGTTGGTGTAGCACATCGTCTGGTTGTACGGAGGTGGCATCCGGATCTCGGCGTAGCGCACGTACTGGCCGGCGACGCCGCCGGGGTTCCAGGTCGTGACCGTGGACGGCGTGCCATTGGCCAGCACGTTCATCAGATGCTGGCCGCTGCCGGTATCCGAGACACCGTTGCGGGTGCCGTGGAAGATGACTTGATACTGGTAATCCAGCGGCGGCGGCGGACCGAAGTCGATGCCGCGCAGGAACGTCACTTTCAGGCTGTAGGACTGACCGACGGCGATCACCTTGCCGCTGGTGATGAGCTCCAGGGTGCAGGTGTGGGCGGCCACCGGACCGGCAGCGAGACCGCCCAGGGCGAGGATGGCGAGGAACAGGGCTTTGCGTTTCATCATGACCACTCCATTCGAGATGAGGATGTCGTAGACCCTCGACTTCGTCGGCAGGCGGATGGCATGCGTCGCCGACCGATTCCGGCGCGGCGGCGAGGGCGACCGTCGTGCCGGCCCGGTCTCGGGGGAATCACCGGGCGCTGCGGGTCCGCCGCCGAACGTGCGACGGCGCCTGCATCCACCTCGTTATCGGATTCCGCGCGCAGGGAGGCTCATGCCCGCAGCTCGTTCCGGGCCGGGGGTCACGGATTCAGGCGCGCCCGTACTTCGCTTCACAGGCCGCACGGATCGTCCGTGCGCCGTACTGCCCGCGCCGGCAGTATTCACGGCCGCAGAAGATGCCGCGCTCGCCGCGCCAGCGCGGCAGCTTCAGGCCGCTGCGGCGGATCGCGGCGGCGTCGCGCGCATCGGCGATGTGGACGAAAAGCGCCATCCCAGCGTCGGATGCGCGAGGGCGGACGACCGCGGCGTATCGAACGTCAAGACGGCCGCAAGCCGCATTTCGCAGCCTTCAATGCTGCGAACGCGGCGGCTTGGTCACCAGCGATTTGAGCTTGCGGCCGATGCGCGAGAGCAGCGACGGTTTGGCTTCGGCCCTGGCGGCAGACTTGGCCGCGGCCGATGCGACCGGGACCGCCGCCGGGGTTTCCAGCGCGCGCACGGCCTGGCCGACCGACTGCGCGCCCTCGGCGCCATCGATGCGCTTGCCGCCGCGGCGGCGGCGGCGCTTGCGCGGTGCGCGTTCGCCCTCGATCGCAGGCGCGGAGGCGGGCCCGGCGGGCACCGCGTCCGGGGCCGTCGCTGGGGTCGGAGTTGCAGTTTGCGCGTCATCGCGCGGCGGGCGTGGTGCGCGCTCGCGACGTTCCCCATCGCGACGCCCGTCGGAACGGCCACCGCCCGAGCGCTCGCCACGGCCACCACCGCTGCGACTGCCCGGGCCGCCGCGGCCGCCCTCGCGGCGACCGCCGCGCTTGGCCTCGTCGGCGGCGCGCGCCTCGCGCACCTCGCGGAAGATCGCGCCGATGCTTTCGGCGGCGTCCTCGCCCTCGTCATCGGGCTCGACGCCTTCCGGCGGTTTCGGCCGCTCCGGTCGCGGCAATGCGGTCAGCAGCTCGGCCGTGACCGGCTCGGACGGAATCCGCTGTTCGATGTAGCGCTCGATGTCCGGCAGACTCACCGCGTAGCGCTCGCAGGCGAAGCTGATCGCATCGCCCTCGGCGCCCAGGCGCGCGGTGCGGCCGATGCGGTGGACATAGTCCTCGGCATCGAACGGCAGGTCGTAGTTGTAGACGTGGCTGACGCCGTCGATGTGCAGGCCGCGCGCGGCCACGTCGGTGGCGACCAGGATCTCCAGTTGTCCCGCCTGGAACTTGCGCAACAGCGATTCGCGCTTCTTCTGCGGCACGTCGCCGGACAGTACGCCGACCCGGTAACCGCCGCGCTCCAGCGCCCGCGCCACCCGTTCG
>JBIJAD010000214.1:0-6810 GCA_044345955.1 Lysobacteraceae bacterium | reverse complement strand
CTGACGTACATGCAGCAGCGGTATTACGATCAGAGTATCGGGCGGTTTTTGAGTGTGGATCCGGTAAGTGCGAATCCCATGACCGGGGGAAATTTCAACCGGTACTGGTATGCGAACAATAGTCCGTATCGGTTTGTAGACCCCGACGGCCGCTTTTCTTGCGAAAGCATCAGCACATGTCAAATGGCGCGGGATGAAAGAGATCTTGCTGCAGGACGCATGTCGGCAGAAGAATATGAAGCGAGGGCAGAGGCAAGAGCCGGAGGCGTTGTTGCAGGCGCTGTAATTCTCGCGGCAGTCTATGGCGGAAGGCAGTCGGTCCCCGCATTGGCGCCCATTGCCTCTCAAGCGTACTACAGATTTATCCAGATCAGACGTGCGCAGATGACCGCGATGCGGCGAATTGACAATATTATTAGTAACAATGCTAAGCCGCACGACTTTGAGGGTGTTCGAAACGAGCTCAATGGTATTAGAACAGGCTTTGACCACGTTACAGAGATGAGAAACTCTCTGCGCGGCCTGAAAGAATCTTTGAAAACAATCGAAGGCAGCCTTAATAACCCGAACCTTACTCGCCTCCAGAGGCGTACGCTATCTAAGTATGCAGATAAGGCGCGTAAAACAATTGAAAAGATGGAGGACGCTCTGCGTGGACCCAAAAAATAGCGAAGCCATTCTTGATAAGCTCTACGCGATTTCCGGCAAGATAGATCGCGCGCTTTCCGATGCGGAATACAGATTCGTGAAAGATGCGCTGATCCACCAAGACGAGTCCGTACGAGAGCGTGCGATATTTATTGGAGGATTAAGATCGCTTGACCCTATATTTCTCGGTTATTTACTGTCCGTTCTTTTGTTGCGATCTGAGTCATCTCAAGAGAATAAGAGGCTGATTATTGAAAGCCTTGTGTCTGCAACATTGCTTTCTTCTTACCATGTCGAAAGAATGATTTGGGTCATGCAGTTAGTTCTAAAAGATGCATGCCCGTCCAGCTTAGAGGCTAAAGCTGCTTATGTGGGCATAAAGCGACTTAGAGGCGAAATATCGAAGACTGAATTTGCCACCTTGGACTACGATCAAGTTAACCTTGAAAATGAAAACTTCTGATTCTCGGTTTACGAAATTCTAGATATTGGCAAAATGCTCGGCATCGAGACTGGAGTCTGTAAATTGAACTGTGTACCTGCCCTTTGAGGCGATGCGGCGACCGCCGCGAGGAGCAGAGACATTGGACATCGACAAGACGATGCTGGACGAACTGACCCGGGACTGCAAGACCCCGCAGGACGTGGAGAAGTTGTACTCGCAGATGCTGCAACACATGATCAACCGGTCGCTGGAGGCGGAGATGCAGGCGCATCTGGGCCACGAGCGTTATGGTCGTTCCAGCGGCAACGTGCGCAACGGCAAGAGCCGCAAGCGGGTGCAGAGCGCGGTGGGCGAGCTGCAGATCGAGACTCCGCGCGACCGGGACGGCACGTTCGAGCCGCAACTTCTGCCCAAGCGCCAGGTGCGGCTGGCGGGGATGGAGGAGAATATCCGAGAGTGTCAAGCAAACTGTGTAACTGCGGCTGACATCGAGGCGGCTAGCCACCGCGTCCCTCCATGCCAGACATGAGCCGCGAGTCATCCAGCGACGCCAAAGGGATTGAATCGCCTTCGATCCGATGCCCCGACCGCCCATGCCGCATCCCCCAAGGCCCGCCGCCCCTGCTGTCGTACAATCCGCGGCATGCGCCTCAACAAACACATCAGCGATACCGGGTACTGCTCGCGCCGCGAGGCCGATCGGTTGATCGGCGAAGGCCGGGTCACGGTCAACGGACAACGCGCGCGGATCGGCGAGGAACTGGCCGAGGGCGACGAGGTGCGGATCGACGGCGAGATCCTGCGCCCGCGCACCGCCGCCAAGGGCAAGCGCCGCCACGTCTACATCGCCCTGAACAAGCCGGTCGGCGTCACCAGCACCACCGAGGAAGGGGTGAAGGGCAACATCGTCGATTTCGTGGGGCATCAGGAGCGGATTTTCCCGATCGGCCGGCTCGACAAGGATTCCGAGGGCCTGATCCTGCTGACCAGCAATGGCGACATCGTCAACGCGATCCTGCGCGCCGAGAACAAGCTCGAGAAGGAATACCTGGTCGCCGTGAATCACCGCGTCACCGACGAATTCCTGCGCGGCATGAGCCGCGGGGTGCCGGTGCACGGCCAGATCACCCTGCCCTGCAGGACGTCGAAACTGGGCCCGGTCGGCTTCCGGATCGTCCTCACCCAGGGACTGAACCGCCAGATCCGGCTGATGGCCGCACACTTCGGCTACCGGGTCAAGCAACTGCTGCGGGTCCGGATCGGCAACGTCAAGCTCGGCCATCTCAAGCCCGGGCAATGGCGCAATCTGACCGACGCCGAACTGCGCGGCCTGCTGCCCGAACAGCGGGACTGGTAGGCCCGGCCCCTCCGGTCGCGGGCGCGATGCAGCGTTCCGCCGCAGGCGGCCCGATGCGCCTTGATCGCACCGGCATTGGCTACAATTCCGGTCTGCCGGCCCGGTGATCCCGGGCCGTTCCTTTCCCGAACGAGCCCGCATGAGCACCCTCAAGCATTCCAAGCTGATCATCCTCGGTTCCGGCCCCGCGGGCTGGACCGCCGCGGTCTACGCCGCCCGCGCCAATCTCAAGCCGGTGGTCATCACCGGGCTGCAGATGGGCGGGCAGTTGATGACCACCACCGAGGTCGACAACTGGCCGGGCGATGCCCACGGCCTGATGGGTCCGGACCTGATGGCGCGGATGCAAGCGCACGCCGAGCGCTTCGACACCGAGGTGGTGTTCGATCAGATCCATACCGCAGAACTGGCGCAGCGGCCGTTCCGGCTCAAGGGCGACAGCGGCGAATACACCTGCGACGCGCTGGTCATCGCCACCGGCGCCACCGCGAAGTATCTGGGCATCGAGTCCGAGGAGAAGTACAAGGGCCGCGGCGTCTCCGCCTGCGCCACCTGCGACGGCTTCTTCTACAAGGATCAGGACGTGGCCGTGGTCGGCGGCGGCAACACCGCGGTCGAGGAGGCCCTGTATCTGGCCAACATCGCCCGCAAGGTCTATCTGGTGCATCGCCGCGACACCCTGCGCGCCGAGAAGATCATGCAGGACAAGCTGTTCGCGAAGATCCAGGCCGGCAAGATCGAGCCGGTCTGGCATCACACCGTCGACGAAGTGCTCGGCGACGACGCCGGCGTCACCGGCCTGCGCGTGAAGTCGGTGCAGGACGGCAGCACGCGCGACATCCCGGTGCACGGTTTCTTCGTCGCCATCGGCCACACCCCGAACACCACCCTGTTCGAGGGCCAGTTGTCGATGAAGAACGGCTATCTGCAGATACGCTCCGGCCTCGACGGCATGGCCACGCAGACCTCGGTCCCGGGCGTGTTCGCCGCCGGCGATGTCGCCGACCAGGTCTATCGCCAGGCGATCACCTCGGCCGGCTTCGGCTGCATGGCCGCGCTGGATGCCGAGAAGTTCCTCGACAAGAGCGAGTGACCGGGAATCGCCCATGTTCAGGATCAGCGCGGACTTCGATGCACTCGATCTCGCGCTGATCCATCGCTTCCTGTCGACCGAATCCTACTGGGCCTCGGGCATCCCGCGCGACACCCTCGAACGCGCGCTGCGCAACTCGGTCTGCGTCGGCGGGTTTCTCGACGATGTCGGCCAGGTCGCGTTCGCGCGTGCGGTGACCGATCAGGCCACCTTCGCCTATCTGGCCGATGTGTTCGTACTGCCCGATTTCCGCGGCCGGGGTTACGGCCGCGCGGTGGTCGCGGCGCTGATGGCCGATCCACGGCTGCAGGGGCTGCGTCGCTGGCATCTGGTCACCCGCGACATGCAGCGGCTGTACGCGGAGTTCGGTTTCGTGCCGCTGACCCAGTCGGAGCGGCACATGCAGAAACACGACCCGGACGTCTACGGAAAGCCGCCGACGGCATGAGCCCCAGCGCGCTGTCCTCGCTGCAGACCCTGCATCCGTCCGCCTGGGACGCGCTTCACGACGGCCGCAATCCCTTCGTCGCGCACGCCTTCCTCGCCGGGCTCGAAGATCACGGCTGCCTGCGCGCCGACTGGGGCTGGACGCCGCACCATCTGACGCTGTGGGACGGCGACGCACTGGTCGCGGCCGCACCGGGGTATCTCAAGACCAACTCGCACGGCGAATTCGTCTTCGACCATGACTGGGCCCGGGCCTATGCCCACTACGGCCGCGACTACTACCCCAAATGGCTGTGCGCGGTGCCCTACTCGCCGGTCACCGGCCCGCGCCTGCTGGCGCGCGACCCGGCCGCACGCGAAGCGCTGATCAGGGCCATGCCCGGGTTCGCGCGCGCCGCAGGAGCGTCGTCGGCGCACGTGAATTTCCACGATGCGGACGAAGACGCCGCCTTCGGCCCGGACTGGCTGCCGCGGCGGGATGTGCAATATCACTGGCGCAACGAGACCGGTTGGCGCGACTTCGGCGAGTTCCTCGCGGCGATGGACCACAAGCACCGCAAGAACATCCGCCAGGAACGGGCCAAGGTGGCGCGCGCCGGGATCGCATTCCGGGTCGTGCACGGCGACGAGGCCACGGACACCGACCTGGTCGCGATGCACCGCTTCTATCTGCGCACCTTCGCCGATTACGGCAATTCGCCGGCGCTCACCCTCGATTTCCTGCGCCATCTGGCGCGGACGATGCCACGGTCGCTGGTGCTGATCCTTGCGGAGCTGGACGGCGAGACCATCGCCGGTGCGCTGTGCCTGCGCGGCGGCGACACCCTCTACGGCCGCTACTGGGGCGCGTCGCGCAACCTGCCGGGCCTGCATTTCGAAACCTGTTATTACCAGGGCATCGACTACTGCCTGCGCGAAGGCCTGACCCGGTTCGAACCCGGCGCCCAGGGCGAGCACAAGATCGACCGCGGCTTCCTGCCGGCCTTCGTGCGCAGCCGGCATTGGGTCGCCGATGCCGATTTCGCCGCGGCGCTGTCCGACTGGTGCCGCGAGGAGGCCGAAGCGGTCTCGCGCTACGCCGCCGAGCTGGCGACCCACAGCCCGTTTCGAACGGATGTGCGGGCGGATTCGCGGACTGGCGACTGCGAGTGAGTCTGCGCCTGCCCTGGCTGGCCGCGGACCCGGCCTCCCCCTTCCCGCCGCCCGCCTCGGCGTTGCGCGACCCCGACGGCCTGCTCGCCGCGGGCGGCGATCTGCACCCGGTTCGCCTGCTCAACGCCTATCGCCAGGGCATCTTTCCCTGGTACGGCGAAGGCGAACCGATCCTGTGGTGGTCGCCCGACCCGCGCACCGTCTTCCGCAGCGACCGGATCGTGCTCTCGCGCCGCGACCGCCGCGCCCTGCGCGGCAGCGGCTGGGTCGCACGGGCCGATACCGCCTTCGACGCAGTGCTCGATGCCTGCGCGCGGATGCCGCGTCCGGGGCAAGGTGGGACCTGGATCACCACCGACATGCAGGAAGCCTATGCCGAGGCCGCCTATCGCCTGCTGCACCGGCTCGGCCACGCCCACAGCGTCGAGGTCTTCGCCAGCGACGGTGCGCTTGTCGGCGGCATCTACGGGGTGGCGGTCGGGCGGATGTTCTTCGGCGAGAGCATGGTCAGCCTGCGCAGCGGCGGGTCCAAGGCCGCGCTGGCAGCGCTGGCGGGCCACCTTCACGCGCGGGGCTGGCCGCTGATCGACGCCCAGGTCAGCAGCGCACACCTCCTCCGGCTGGGGGCCGAGGTCTGGCCGCGGTCGCACTTCCTGGAACAGGTTGCCACGTTGACCGCGGCCCCGGAACCGCCCGGCGCCTGGACCGCGAGCTTCGGCGACTGGCCACTGTCGTCCCTGCCCCGGGCCACGGACGCGGACGGCGGCTAACGATTTTTTTGCGGTTCCGGCCCGTTCGTGGCAGAATGCGCGGCTTCGCCGGGCCTGTCGCCCGGCTTTTCTTACGGCAGCACGGGACGCATGGCGAAAGACGACGTCATCGAATTCGAAGGCACGGTTTCCGAAACTCTCCCGAACACCATGTTCCGGGTGAAATTGGAGAACGGCCACGAGATCATCGCCCACATCTCCGGGCGGATGCGCAAGAATTACATCCGCATCCTCACCGGCGACAAGGTCAAGGTCGAAATGACCCCCTATGACCTGACCAAGGGCCGCATCACCTATCGCATGAAATGACTCATGCAACTCATTGAACGAAAAAGGCGGCCGCTGGCCGCCTTTTTCGTTGCGCAGGCGTGTCCGGCGCCGGTTCGCCGGGGTGGATCCGGAGACCTCACTCGACCACGGCCGGGAGCAGTTTCTCCGGCTCGGCCTGGGATTCCACCACCAGTTCGTCGTCGCGTACGTCGATCGAGACCCGTCCGCCGTTGATCAGCTTCCCGAAGAGCAACTCGTCGGCCAGCGGGCGCTTGACCTTGTCCTGGATCACCCGCGCCATCGGCCGCGCGCCCATCAGCGGGTCGAAGCCGTGCTCGGCCAGCCAGTCGCGCGCCGCCGGGGTGGCCGAAAGCGAGACGTTCTTCTCGTGCAGCAGGGCCTCCAGCTCGATCAGGAACTTGTCCACCACCCGGAGGATGTGGTCGAAGCCCAGTGCCTGGAACTGCACCACCGCATCCAGACGGTTGCGGAATTCGGGACTGAAGCTGCGGCGGATCACTTCCATCGCGTCGGTGCTGTGGTCCTGCTTGGTGAAGCCGATCGAACGACGCGCGGCCTGCACCGCGCCGGCATTGGTGGTCATCACCACGATCACGTTGCGGAAATT
>JBIJAD010000462.1:0-2793 GCA_044345955.1 Lysobacteraceae bacterium | reverse complement strand
GCCGTTCGCGGCCGACGCGATCATGGAAGCGGCCGACGCCGGCATCCGGGTCATCGTCTGCATCACCGAAGGCATCCCGGTGCTCGACATGCTGCGGGTCAAGAACGCGCTGAAGGGCCATCCGGACACGGTGCTGATCGGCCCGAACTGCCCCGGCGTGATCACGCCGGGCGAATGCAAGATCGGGATCATGCCCGGTCACATCCATCTGCCCGGCAAGGTCGGCATCGTCTCGCGTTCGGGCACGCTGACCTACGAAGCGGTCAAGCAGACCACCGACGCCGGCCTCGGTCAGTCGACCTGCATCGGCATCGGCGGCGATCCGATCAACGGCACCAACTTCATCGATGCGCTCAAGCTGTTCCAGAACGATCCGCAGACCGAGGGCATCATCCTGGTCGGCGAGATCGGCGGCAGCGGCGAGGAAGAGGCCGCCGAGTACATCGCGAAGCATGTGACCAAGCCGGTGGTGAGCTTCATCGCCGGCGCCTCCGCCCCGAAGGGCAAGCGCATGGGCCACGCCGGCGCGATCGCCTCCGGCGGCACCGGCACCGCCGAGGGCAAGTTCGCAGCGCTGGAGAAGGCCGGCGTCACCACGGTGCGCTCGCCGGGCGATCTCGGCGCCGCGATCGCGAAGCGGCTGGCGGAGTAAGGAAAGACTGGACAAGTCCTTCCTGGAGTTGTCCAGTGGTCGCGGGTCCGAAGTGAATTCGGACTCGCTCCCGCAAATCGAGTGCTTGCGCCCCCGATTTGCGAGCGGCACATCCTTGTGCCGTGGCAACGCCGACGTTGTCGGCTTTGCCTGAACTGTCGCCGCACGCACGACCCGGAAGGCCGCCGCGTGCGGCCTTCCGCTTTTCAGGAGACGCCATGACCGCTCTGCGGATCGCCCTCGCCCAATTCGATTTCCCGGTCGGCGCGGTCGCCGCCAACGCCGAGCGCATCGCGGAGATGATCGCGATCGCCCGCGACGAATACGGTGCGCACCTCGTGCTGTTCCCGGAACTGGCGCTGTCGGGTTATCCGCCGGAAGACCTGCTGCTGCGGCCGAGCTTCCTGCGCGACTGCGCCGAGGCGCTGCAGCGGGTCGCGGCCGGGGTCGAGGGCATCGTCGCGGTGGTCGGCTGGCCCGAGGCCGCCGGCAGCGTGGTCTACAACGCCGCCAGCGTGCTGCGCGACGGCCGGATCGAGCGCACCTACCGCAAGCGCGAGCTGCCCAACTATGCGGTGTTCGACGAGCGCCGCTACTTCGATGTCGATCCGGATCGCGAGGACTGCGTCTTCGAGGTCGAGGGCGTGCCGGTCGGACTGATCATCTGCGAAGATCTGTGGTTCGCCGAGCCGATCGCCAGCACCGCGGCGGCCGGCGCGCATCTGGTGCTGGTACCGAACGCTTCGCCGTTCGAGCGCGACAAGCATGCGCAGCGCGACGCGCTGCTGGCGCAGCGCACGCAGGAAGTGCTTGTCGACGGCCGCGGCACGGCCATCGCCTATCTGAATCTGGTCGGCGGCCAGGACGCGCTGGTGTTCGACGGGGCCTCGGTGGTCGCCGACGGCGACGGCACCGTGCATCCGGCGGCGGCGGCGTTCACCGACCAGTGGCTGGTGGTCGATTACGACGATGCGACGCGGGCGTTCATGCCGGTGCAGTGGATGGACGAGGGCGACGAAAGCCGCGATGCGCTGGCCTGGCGCGCGATCGTGCGCGGGATCCGCGACTACTGCGCCAAGAACGGGTTTTCGAAGACCTGGCTGGGGTTGTCCGGCGGCATCGATTCGTCGATGGTGCTGGCGCTGGCGGTGGATGCGCTGGGCGCGGAGAACGTCACCGCGGTGCGGATGCCGTCGCGCTACACCGCGGAGCTGTCGAACGATCTGGCCGAGGAACAATGCCGCGCGCTCGGCGTGAAAATGCTGACGGTGCCGATCGAAAAGCCTTTCCAGGGGTATCTGGATGCGCTGACGGAGAGTTTCGCAGGCCGGACCGTGGACGTGACCGAGGAGAATCTGCAGTCGCGCACCCGCGGCGCGATCCTGATGGCGCTGGCCAACAAGTTCGGCGGCCTGCTGCTGACCACCGGCAACAAGAGCGAGTACGCGGTCGGCTACGCCACGATCTACGGCGACATGTGCGGCGGTTACGCGCCGATCAAGGACCTGTACAAGACCGAGGTGTTCGCGCTGTGCCGCTGGCGCAACACGGTCGGCGGCGCGCCGGCCGGTTCCGCGGGCGGGGTGATTCCGCCCGCCGTGATCGCGCGCCCGCCGACCGCGGAGCTGCGCGAGAACCAGAAGGACGAGGATTCGCTGCCGCCCTACGACGTCCTCGACGCGATCCTGCTGCGGCATGTCGATCAGGAGCAGTCGCGCGACGAGATCGTGCGCGCCGGGTTCGATGCCGCCACGGTCGATCGTGTGCTCAAGCTCGTGCGGATCGCCGAATGGAAGCGGCACCAGGCGGCGCCGGGGCCGAAAGTCTCGCGGCGCGCGTTCGGGCGCGAGCGGCGCTATCCGATCACCAACGGCTACGGCAGTTGACCCCGGCATGGCGGCTGTCGTGAGCGTCCTCCGCGAACGCTGGTACACCGCCGATTTCGATCAGCTCGACTGGCGCGACGTGCATGTGCACGGGTTCCGGATCGTCGAGGGCGAACATGGCGTCGCCGAACTGCAACTGGATATCGATTTCCTGCTGGCCCGTCCCGCGGACGCCGGCGCCGGCGGCAGTCACGTCGTCGCCCAGGCCATGCTCCAGTTCCACGAGGTCTTCGGCCTGCGCTTCACGCTCGATTA
>JBIJAD010000366.1:0-4010 GCA_044345955.1 Lysobacteraceae bacterium | reverse complement strand
GTTCTCGATCGGCACGGTCGAACGCCGGCCGCTGCGCGAGCGCGAAGATGCCGCGGACAGCGACGACCACGGACCGTGGCGCTGGCGGATCGAACTGGGCTGGCCCGAGGGTGTGCTCGAATTCGAGGCTTCCGGTTTCAGCCAGTGGCTGGTCGGCGAGCCGGTCGAACAGGTCGCGCCGACGCTGGCGCCGGCGCAGCGGTCGTAGCCGCCGGAAACGACGACGCCGCCTCGCGGCGGCGTCGGGGCCATGTCGGGCGGCGGACGAGGTTCAGTCCTCGTCGTCCATGTCGATCGCGGACTTCTCGCCGGCGAAGGGATTGAGCCGGCGGAACATCGATGGATGATCGGGCCAGTCGCCGTCGCCGCTGAGCCAGGGATGGCGCGGGTCGCGCTGACGCAGTTGTTCGCGCGCGCCGTCGGCGAGTGCGGTATTGCCCAACTGGGCGTAGGCCTCGCCCATCACCGCGATCGCGTCGTTGTCGAAGGCGCTGTCGGGGTAGGTCTCGCGCATGTACTCGGCGCGCTCGACCGCGGCGACGTAGGCGGTGCGGCGCAGGTAGTACAGCGCGGTGTCGATCTCGTGGCGCGCGAACAGGTCGCGCAGATCGCGCATGCGCTTCGCGGAATCGTCGGCGTAGCGCGAGTTCGGATAACGTTCGGTGACGATCTTGAAGTCGTTGTAGGCCTGCTGCGGCGTGGCCAGGTCGCGGCGGCTGGCGTCGAGCCTCCACACCCGCTGCAGGAACACGGTGTCGCGGCTGGAATTGACCAGGCCGCGCAGATAGTAGAGATAGGCCGCGTTGCGGTGGGTCGGGTAGGTGCGCAGGAAGCGGTCGATGGTGGACACCGCGTCCTCGTTGGTGCCCATCTTGTACTGGGCGTAGGCGGTCTCGATCAGGGCCTGCTCGGTGTAGACCCCGTAGGGGTACTGGGCGACCAGACGCTTGAAGGTCAGCACCGCGGCGTCGAAGTTGCCGTTGCGGATCGAGCGCTGACCCTTGGCGTAGAGTTCCGCGACCGGGAGACCTTCGTTCTCGTTCTCGTCCTTGAACACCCCCTTGATGCGGGCGCACCCGGAAGTGCCGAGGGCGAGGATCAGGACCAGCAGCACGGCGGGTCGCAGGGCGGGGAAGAACGGAAGGCGACGAAGGAGCATGCGGGCTGCTGCGGGACGGATGAGCGGGCGATAATACCAGCCCGGGCGCCCCGGCCTGCTTAGGCAGGGCTGAACCGCCCGGCCCGCCCGGCCGGCAACGGCCGCCGGAGCGGCCCCCGAGGCCGGCTGCCCGCGCGCTGCCGGCACCAGCCCGCCGGCACGACACCCGAAGCCCCACCGCCGTTCCCCCGCAGGAGTCCAGATGCCCGCCACCCCGCCCACCCACGCCCCGGCGCCCGCCGCGCGCACCGCCACGGTGCCGGATGCGGCCGCCGGTCGTCGTTTCGATGCGGTGCTGGCGGAGCTGTTTCCGGAATATTCGCGATCGCGTCTGGCCGAGTGGATCAAGTCCGGCGACGCCCGCCTGGACGGGCGCGAGGTCCGGCCGCGCGATCCCGTC
The DNA here is from genome assembly GCA_044345955.1 of Lysobacteraceae bacterium. Lineage (GTDB taxonomy): Bacteria > Pseudomonadota > Gammaproteobacteria > Xanthomonadales > Xanthomonadaceae > Lysobacter_I. The sequence continues at coordinate 2,451 of JBIJAD010000366.1, read as the reverse complement.
CACGGTGGCGAGACCGTCAGCCTGATCGCGGCGCCGGAGATCCAGACCCGGTCCGAGCCCGAGGACATCGCCCTCGACGTGCTCTACGAGGACGCCGAGGTCTTCGTGATCGACAAACCGGCGGGGCTGGTGGTGCACCCCGGTGCCGGCAACCCCGCCGGCACCCTGGTCAACGCCCTGCTGCATCGCGACCCGGCGCTGGCGCAGTTGCCGCGCGCCGGCATCGTCCACCGCCTGGACAAGGACACCTCCGGGGTGATGGTGGTGGCGCGCAGCCTGCCGGCGCATACCGCGCTGGTCGAGCAGTTGTCGGCGCGCGAGGTCCATCGCCAGTACCTCGCGGTGGTGGTCGGCGCGCTCGTCGCCGGTGGCAGGGTCGATGCGCCGATCGACCGCCACCCGCGCGATCGCCTGCGCCAGGCGGTGCGCGAGGACGGCCGCGAGGCGGTCACCCACTACCGGCTGCGCGAACGCTTCCGCGCCCACACCTTGCTCGAATGCCGGCTGGAGACCGGGCGCACCCACCAGATCCGCGTGCACATGGCCCACATCAAGCATCCGATCGTCGGCGATCCGCTGTACGGCGGGCCGCTGAAGCTGCCGAAGGGCGCGGACGACCGTCTGATCGAACGCCTGCGCGGGTTCCGCCGCCAGGCCCTGCACGCCGAGGTGCTGGAATTCGCGCACCCGATCAGCGGCGCGCCGATCCGCTGCTCCGCGCCGATGCCGGCGGACATGCAGGCCCTGGTCGCGGCGCTGCGAGACGATCTGCGACGGCACGAGCTGTGAGCACGGCGATGGACCGACGCGCCTCTGCGCCGCTGCTGCACGCCGACTGGCCTGCACCGCCCGGCGTGCGCGCCTTCACCACCCTGCGCCACGGTGCCGGCGTCTCGCCGCCGCCGTTCGACAGCTTCAACCTCGGCAACCGCTACGCCGCCGACGGCGACGCCCCGCAGACCGTTGCGCGCAATCGCGAAACCCTGGTCGCGCTTGCCGGCCTGCCGTCCCCGCCGCGCTGGCTCCGCCAGGTGCACGGCATCGATGTGCTGCGCTTCGACGCCCCGCACGACGGCGATCCGGACGCCGAGGAGCCGGTGGCCGACGCGGCGGTGACGTCGACGCCCGACACGGTGCTGGCGATCCAGACCGCCGACTGCCTGCCGGTGGTGTTCGCCGCCGAGGCCGGCGACGAGGTCGGCGCCGTACATGCCGGCTGGCGCGGGCTCGCCGCGGGTGTGCTGGAGGCCACGGTCGCGGCGATGCGCACCCCGCCGTCGCGGCTGGTCGCCTGGCTCGGCCCGGCCGCGGGGCCGCAGACCTACGAGATCGGCGAGGAGGTCCGTGCCGCCTTTGTCGATCGCGACCCGGGCGCCGCTGCGGCCTTCGTCGCCACCCGGCCGGGCCATTGGCGGGCGGACCTGTACGCGCTGGCGCGGCGTCGCCTCGCCGCGATCGGGCTGGACCGCGTCCACGGTGGCGGCCTGTGCACGATCGCCGACCCGCAGCGCTTCTTCTCACACCGTCGCGACGTCCGCACCGGGCGCATGGCGACCCTGATCTGGTTCGAGGCATGACCGTCGCTGCGCCGCCGCTGTTCCGCCGCGTACTCGGGGCGCCGTTCGATACCCTGGCCGACGACGTGCGCGCCCTGCATGCCGGCGCGCCGCTGGCCCGCTATCGCGGCGAAGTGCAGGTCGAGCGCGGCGCCGGCCTGTTCGCGAGACTGATGAGCCGCCTGACCGCGCTGCCGCCGGCGGGGCTGGGCCCGCTCGAAGTGGAGATCGCCGCGGATGCGGGCGGCGAACGCTGGGTACGCCGCATCGGCGGGCGCGAGATGCGCTCGCGGCTGTGGTCGGCGGCCGGCGACGATCTGCTGCACGAGCGGCTCGGCGCGGTGGTGTTCGGCTTCCGTCTGCAGGTCGAGGACGGCGCGCTCCACTGGCGCGTGGCGCGGGTGCGCGCGCTCGGCCTGCTGCCGCTGCCGGCGCGCTGGTTCCGCGGCGTGGTCTGTCGCGAAAGCGCGGCCGAGGGACGCTATCGCTTCGACGTGCGCGCGGCGATGCCCGGGATCGGACTGCTCGCGCACTATCGCGGCTGGTTGGCGCGGTCGTGAACGCGCGCGATGCCGCAGCCGATGCCCCGCGCGCGGTGATCGTGTTCGACGGTGTGTGCGTGCTGTGCAACGGCTGGGTGGGCTTCCTGCTGCGTCACGACCGGCGCGAGCGTTATCGCTTCGCCGCGATGCAGGGCGCGACCGGTCGGCGTCTGCTGGCCGACAACGGGCTCGACCCCGACGACCCGCTCTCGTTCCTGCTGGTCGAATACGACCTCGATGTCGCGCCGCGCGTCTCCACCGACAGCGAGGCCGTGCGTCGGGTATTGGTCGGACTGGGCGGGATCTGGCGACTCGCGGCACTGTCGGCGCTGCTGCCGCGGGCCCTGCGCGAC
>JBIJAD010000014.1:0-24550 GCA_044345955.1 Lysobacteraceae bacterium | reverse complement strand
AAACGGCCATGCGTATCCCCATCGGGTGACCATGGGACGGATAGAGCGCGCCCGGATCGAATCCCCTTGGAATGGGTGCGGCGGTCCGTACCGGACGTGTCGCGGTCCATGGCAATTCGTCGCTCACATCGCGCACCAGAGTGTCGGCAAGGATCCGCGCACGCATCGCGACCGGATTCATCGATGAATCGGTCTGCAATCCCATGCGAGAAGCAAGGTCCTGGAAGAAGTTTTCCTTGTCCGCTTCGGGCAGGGCAGGAAACACCAGACGCTTGTAGCCCTGATGGCCGGACGTCCGTCCGGCAGCGTTGATGCCACCGGCACCCACGATCAATGGCGCTTGTTTCAAGATCGTCTCCTCCGGAGAATGCCGCTCGGACAGCGCGCACCCTGATCACATCAGGATGCGGAGTCCTGCGGAGGACCGACGGTCGCCGCATCCAATGCGATCCCGATAACCTCCGGTTCGGCGAGAATCCGCTGGTGTCCAAGGCCGCGAGTGACGTGCAGAACTGCCCTGTCGCCCAACGCGCGCTTCAGTTTCTCTGATTGCGACAGCTCGACGTAGTTGTCGTTCGCGTCGTGGATCAGACAAACCTCGGCGCCCATTCGGGACATATTGTTGTGGGAAGAGAATTCATCCCATATCGTCGGCCGTCCGAACAGGGACTCCAGATGACGCTTGAGCAATTCAACCGTTTCTTCACGCAACTTCATCGAAGACGTATAGCGACTGATCAGATACGAGAAATCGCACACTCCCGAAATCGCGACGAGTCGATCCGCGCGGACCCCGTGATTGAGCGCGTAGAAGGCGTATAGAACGCCGATCGAATGCGCGAAAACCGTATCCGCAGGCCCCATGCGCTCCTGCAACGCCAACAGGATTTCTCGCACATCCAGCAGCGTCGCCGTGTCTCCCTCGGACTCGCCGTGCCCGAGGTTGTCGAAGGCCACGACCCGATAGCCGGCGCTTGTCAGCGGGGTAACGAAAGCCGAAAAATCGGATGCACGCCCGCTCCAGCCATGAATGCAGAACGCGGTTCGTCCGCCCTGGCCCCATTCGTACAACGCCACTCGACGCCCAGCGAGATCGAGTTCCGATCTTCCGGCTTGCGTCATTACAACCATGCTTTCCGCCGGAAGCGGAGAGCGGGCTGGCTTCTTGAACGCTTCGAAGATCAGTTTCGCCGCGATCTCTGCCGGAATCGCATTCAGATCTTGTGCCATATCCACTCCGTTGACTGGTTCTGCAACGCATCGACTCCGCATCCGGCGACGATTCTCGACTCCATCAATCCGACTACAGGGGATGCACGACGTGAGGGCAGCAGGCCGCTGCCCTGAAACTTATCGCATTCGCTGCAGAGGGGTGCCGCGCCCGAATCGGTCTACTCGGAGCCTACTCGTTTTCTGCGCAGATCGTTCTTGGGATCTGCGAATGCATAAAGCGATGCAGCGATATCTTCATCGAACAACCGCCCATACTTGAGCACTTTTCTGCGGATCTCCTTTGCTTGCGGATCGCGCCATTTGAGATAGTTGAGCATGGGCGAATGCATGTTCGGTTCCGCGATTGTACGAAAAGTCAGGGAAATGGAATGCGATCCCGGCACGTTCGTGACCGTATGCCACCACCATGGCGGGAGCACCAGCATATCGCCGGCAGACACTCGCGCTTTGTATTTCGGCATGTACCGATACAACGGAAAGCCACGCCGTGCGATCACTTCATTGGACTCTCTACCGTCGACTCTGGAAACATGGTAGGTCGAGTTGCCTTTGATGACGGGATACAAGCCAGCCGAGTAATACGGAGAAGTCACTCTCCATTCCTTTTCTCCTGCGATCGCAGCGAAGTAGTTGTAACCAGGCTCCGTGTGCCAGAGAGTGTGCGACCTTTGCGATTGTATGAATAGCTGCTTCGATATGATGTAACCGACAGGAACACGTTTGAAGTACCACTTCTTCCTGTACTCCATCAGACCGGAAAGCTTGTGGACGTGATCGAGATCGCAATAGTTCTTTATCATCGAACCTTCTTTCTCGTGCATCACGTCTTCGATCGCTTTTGCGCTGTAGCGCTCGTCGCCAACAACCGATCGAACCAGCTCCCGCATCTTGATATAGCTCATCTGGTAGAAATTCTTGAGCGGCACGGGCTTGCCGTCGTCCGGGAACACCTGATTGGGTTCGGAATGGACCGGCACATCGATGTCGCCATAGTTCCTCTCGAAAAAGTCGAGATCGAACTCGTGGAACGCCTTCCAGTTCCGGATGCCGCCCTTGATGAGGACCGGAAGTTGCTGTTCACGAAAGCGACGCATGGTCTCCGGCGTAGCGTCGCTGACGTCGATCTCGGTGATCTGGATGTCTTCGGAGTGGTCCTGGAGATTCTTTTCGCAGTACTTCAAAAGCTTTTCTTCGCCTCGACGGAACATGTCGAAGCCGATCGACGGAGAAAAACGATGCTCTTCTGCGATACCCGCTTCCAACTTGCCGTATTGGGTGAGGTATCCGAAGCCGAACCAGTAGGCCATGCGGGATGCAAGCGGCAGTGGCACAGGAGGACGATACATGGGAGTGCTCCTTCACATGAAAAAGAGGGAAGACCGGGCATCCGGTCTTTGCCGACGCTCGAACGAATACGGATCAGACCATGCGCTCATGTCCGCTCCAGAATGCCTCACGCAGCGAACGACGAAGCAGTTTCCCGCTCGGATTGCGGGGTAGATCATCGACGAACTGGACATGAGCGGGAAGTTTGTATGGCGCCAACCGGGTTTCGAGGTAGCGATAAAGCTCCGTTCGATCGATGCTATGTCCCGACTTCGGCACCAATAGGCAAATGGCTCTTTCGCCCCATACCGCGTCCGGAATCCCGATGACGGCACACTCGTGGACCATCGGGAACGCGGAGATGACGTTTTCGACCTCGGCCGGAAATATCTTCTCGCCACCGGTGATGATCACATCCTTGAGCCTGTCGCAGATGAACAGGTATCCGGAATCATTGAGATATCCGGCGTCACCGGTATGCAGCCAACCATCACGCAGCGCCGATGCAGTTGCCTCCGGCTGGCACCAATAGCCGGTCATGCTTGCGGGCGTATTGATGCAGACCTCACCGACCTCTCCTGCACGCAGGCATTCGCCCTTTTCGTCGACGATCTTGAGGGAAACCCCCGGATAAGGACGTCCCGCCGCCTGGAGCAGGCCTTCATCGCGCCGATGGCTTTCCGGATCGAGACAAACCGCGGTATTGCCTGTTTCGCTCAACCCGTAAATCTGCGCGAATTCGCAACCGAGCACGTCGATCCCGCGTTGCAGCAGAGCTTTCGATATGGGTGCACCGCCATAAACGATTTTCCGCAACTCCGGCAAGCAAACCCCGCTCGTCTGAACGACATCGAGAAGCAGGTTGATCATCGCCGGGACCATGCATGCAATCGTTATGCGATGGCGGGACATGGCTTCAAGGCACAGCTTCGGATCGAACTGCGGCAGCACCACAATGGCGGCTCCGGCGCTGAAGCTCTGCAAGGCCCACCACAGCCCACCGATGTGAAATCCGGGAATTCCCACCAGGCTTCGGTCATCGGGATACCAATCAAGCCAATTCAGTCCATTCGTGATCAGAGCTTCTCGGATCTTGAAGAAAGCCTTGTGCGGAAGGCTGACCCCTTTCGGAAGACCAGTCGTTCCGCTCGTATAGATGAGGCAGAAGGTCTGCTCCGGATCCAAATCGCCGCGAGCGACGAGCGGCGCGTGTGCCTGCACTATCGCTCGATAGCTGCTTGTCGCATCGTTTTGGTCGAAATTCACGAGTGCTGCCCGATGGCCACTCTCTGACAGACTCTCGCGCGCGACTTTCAGCGTATCGGAGTCGCAGAACAGCATGGCGATACCGGCATCTGCAATGATGTGGGTCACCTCTCTGGCAGTGAGTCGCCAGTTGATCGGTACGAATATGTCGCCTGCCATGGCGCAGGCGAAAAGCACCTCATAGTACGCTTCACACTCGCGGCCGATGAAACCCACCCGATGGCCTGAGCCGGGCAGTTGCATTGCGATATGAGCAGCCACTCCGGCGCTGTTCGCGCAGAGCTCCGCATAACTTTCACGACGCCCATCGCAATGGATCGCTGGCTCGTTCGGCCGGACTTTCGCTTGGTGCAGCAGGATTTCACTCACATGCTTCACTTGATACAAATCCGGTCTTTGTTGCGCCTGCATCAGGACAGCTCCTTTTCACGAAGAACGACTCCCGTGATCCCGGAATGATCACGAACTTCACTGTTCTCTTGCGCACCAGCATCCCGATCGGCTGTGGAACCTGTCTGTTCCAGAAGATGCGCGACCAGCGACGGAACGGCCGGGTAATCGAAGACCAGGGAGGAAGGCAAGGGAAAACCGAATGATTTCTCAAGCATGTTGCGCAATTCGACCGCGACCAGAGAATCGACGCCCAACTCGGCGAATGTCGCACGACGCGGAATGCGGTCGCCTTCTCCGGATTGCAGTATCTGTCGCAAGATGCGGATCACTTCGCTCTGCACTTCCTGTGCGCGCTCTTCCTTGGGCAGTGCGGCAAGTCTCCCGACGTCGAAGGCGTTTGCTGCCGGGCTGTCTCCTCGGAGTTCTTCGACCGCATCATATAGACTGTCTTCGACGGGCAAGCTCGACTTGTATTCGGTCCAATTGACCTCGCCTACCACGAACTGACCTTGCGCTCGCTTCGTCAGGAAATCGAACGCATCGGCGCCTTGTTGCACCGTGACGAGCGAGATGCCTTTCCGCTCAATGGCTTTTTTCTGCTGGTTCGTCAATTCGGCAGCCATGCCGATGTCGGCCCAAGGGCCCCAATTCAGCGCAAGGCCCATTCTCCTGCCATTGATACTGCGACTCATCATCGCATCGATGAAAGCGTTCGCGGCCGCGTAATTGGCCTGGCTGACGGATCCGATGACCGATGCAATCGACGAAAAGCCGATAAACGTATCGATGCCGCCGCGCGACTCCGCCGCTCTCCACAGATTCCATGTGCCTGCCACTTTGGGGGCGAAGACGGTTTTGAATGCGTCCCAACTCTGCTCCATGATAGGCGCATCGGCGATGACACCGGCCAAGTGAATCACCCCCCGCACTGGACGGCCTTTGCTCGCGGCTTCATCGAAGATCCTTTCAACCGACCTGCGATCAGCGACATCCGCGGTCAGAAGATCCAGATTCTCGATACCTACCAGGCGCGTCCGTAGCTGATTTGCGACCTCATCAGCAGGCTGCCGACGACCGAGCAGTGCGAGATGTCGTGCCCCGGCACGCGCAAGCCATTCCGCGACCTTTTGACCGAGAGCGCCGTAACCACCGGTGATCAGATAGGTGCCATCCTTGCGGATTTCGCGATGGCAGTCGACGTCTTGGGCTGCTTTTTCCTCGAAGGTCAGAACGATCTTTCCGACGTTTGCGCCACGTGCAAGGAGGCCAAACGCTTCCGTACATTTGTCGAGCGGATAGCATGTGATCGGAAGAGGAGTGATTTCACCTGCCTGGAGCATTCCCACAACGTCGTCAAGAATCCTCTTGTTGACCTCCATCAGTTCTGACTCCGACAGTTCGCTGAGGTCAAACTGCGAGTACTGAACGTCGGGCCTTGCCGCTTCGACCTGTTTTGAGCTCCAGACACCGAGCTTGCCGATTTCGATGAACCGTCCGTGCTTGGCGGTCGATTCCAGGCCGGCGGCGATGAAATCCTTGTTGAGACTGTTGAGCACTACCGTAACGCCGTGCCCTTCGGTCAATTCGAGGATTTCTTCGGCGAATCGAGTCGAGCGTGAATCCATGATGTGACGGACACCCTGCGCCCTGAGCATCTCCCACTTCGCGGCGCTGGCCGTGGCGAACACTTCTGCGCCAATCCTCCGGCACAACTGCAGCGCTGCCTGTCCCACTCCGCCGGCGGCTGCATGGACGAGTACGCGATCCGACGGATCGATCTTTGCCAAGCTGTAGAGAGCGTGATAGCTGGTAATGAACGCCGTAGGGATCGCAGCGGCCTGTTCCAGGCTGATCCCTGCCGGCACGCGCGCCGCGGCGCGGCCGCTCACCGTGACGTAGCGCTGCATGCAGCCCAGATGACTGACCATGACACTGTCGCCAACTTCGAAGGGCGCATCGTCACCAACCGCAACCACAACACCGGCACACTCGAATCCCAAAGGCATATCGATGTGTGGCAGTCCGAGATCCTCGGCATTCTTTCTGAGTAATCCCAGTGCGTTGATGACATCCTTGAAGTTCAATCCCGCGGCCACCACCCGGACTTCGATTTGGTCACCGGCAGGTGCAACGCGCTCTACGACATTCGCGCGCAGACCGGAAAGCAGGCCTTCATCGGATGGCATCAGGCGGAAATTGGATTGCGTCTCCATCAACCTTGCCGTCTCGAGCCGTCGTACCAGCCGCTTTCCTCCGCGATAGGCCACGACCCCATCGGCCCTGCTGTCGCCCAGGTACAACTCGTTCAGGAGTGCGTGGCAACGCTCGGCCGGACCGGCGGTCATGGCAAGATCCACCAGCTTGGCGCGAATGCGCAGGAACTCGGAATTCAGCACGGCACAGAAGCCGGACAATGTGGCCTGCAACTGCGTATCGATGAGGACCGGAACCCTGTCTAGCAGCCGGTCGTCCTCCGAATCGGTCATCAGCGCTCCATGGGATACCAGAATCAGCTTCAACGTCAGGGCCGGCGCACGCCGATGCAGGGTCTTGATGAAATCCAGAAGCGGTTCGTACACGGCCCCACAGGCCGCCATGACATCATCCACATCGGCGTCTTGCGAAATCGATGGCGCATTCCAGAACCATGCGAGCTGGATACGGAGATCATGTTGCAGGGCACTGGAAGCGAGGATGTTGTCGAGCGCCTCTCCAGGCGTCTCGACGATCACCATATGCAACGGAAGGAGCGGACGCAGGGATTCAGGGCAGCCTACGACGAAGACCGGCATCGCGCTGATCTCCCTCGGATCCAGTGCATCCTCCTGCCAGACAAGGCGATGGAACAAGTCGCGTTTCGCAGGAGCTCTGGACTTCAGTTCGCGAAGACACAGGCCGTCTGCCTGCAACACCGGTCTGCCATCCGCCCATATCCCCAGGTCAATACGAAGTTCTTTGCCCAGGAGGTCGCAGCCGGGTTGTACATTCGCAGTGCAAGTGATTCTTCCGCGCGGTTTGCGCCACAGGCGCAGCTTGGACCAGCCGACCGGAATCATCGTGCGGTCCTGACCGAGCAAAGGCTCAAGCGTATGCAGTACACCGTCGAATAGGCCGGGGTTCAGGATCTCCCAAGGCTCCATGTCCTCGCACGACAAGCTGCCGGACACCGATCGCTCGCCCTGCGTATGCAGAAACTCGACGCGTCGGAATTGGGGCCCGTACTGCAGTCCCAGGGACGCAAGACGGTCGTATAGGCGGGTTTTGTCGAAGCTCGATGCATCGGCGGGATCCGATGCCGGAGCGTGCTCGAAGGATCCGAATCCATATGCATCTTCTTCGAGGCGGCAAGTGAAGTGGGTCTTGCTGTGGCCCTGCGACCTCGAAGAAATCTGGATCCGATAGGCACTATCCGTCTCGCGGAACACGTCCGTGGAAAGCTCTATCGTATCGTCGTCGGCAAGCAGCAGGGGTTCGTGGATCTCGAGATCGATCATCGGCATGCTGGTGTGGCCGAATATCGCGTCCTGGGCAGCCAATACGCATTCGACATACGCGGTTCCCGGGAAGATCGTCCGACCCATGACGACATGATCAGCGAGGTATCTCGGCGAGTGCGACGCAATCCGCGTCGAGTATCTCCATTGCTCCGGCCCATGGAATACGAGTTGTCCGAGCAGTGGGTGGCCACTGTTGCTGCCGGATGCGGTGTTCGCCGCACTGGGCAGCCAGTAAGCGCCATGGTCGAAAGAATAGGGTGGAAGCTCGCACATTTCACTGCGGGCCGAGGCGTGCAAGACACGCCAATCGAGTCTGAGGCCCGCATTGTAAAGCGCTACGACTGCCTGTTCGAGGTCGTCCTCTTCGGGCAATGTTCCGACAACTGTCGGCACCCAGAAGTGCTGCGACGCATCGACACATCCTTTCCCGAGCGCACTCAAATGCGGACTTGGGCCGGTCTCGAGGAAGATGTGAGGGCCGCGCTTCGCGAGAGAAACCATACCGGCGTCGAAATCGACCGGAGAAACGATATGTCGGGCCCAATACTCCGGCGTCGCGACCATTTCGTATTCGGCGATGGAGCCAGTGACGTTGGAAACGAAGCTTTTCTTCAACGGGTTGAAGCTTACCGTCCGCATGAACTCGCGGAATTCGGCGGCGGCGTCCGCCATGTGCGCCGAGTGGAACGCATGCGAAACATCAAGACGGCGGTGCGCAATGCCGTCCTGGCTCAGGAGTTGTTCGATCTTCTCGATGGACGCCTTGTCGCCGGACAGGACATTCTGCGTCGGACCATTGAATCCGCCGAATCCGACATCGTCGAAAGCTTCGATGCGCGCTGCCAGAACCTCCCGACTTGCTTTGACCGCTAGCATCGCGCCTGACGTTTTGACGGACTGCATCAGTTCGGCGCGTCGGGCGGTCATTCGTACCGCGTCTTCCAGCGTGAACAGCCCGGACAGGCAGGCGGAGACGATTTCGCCGACGCTGTGGCCGAGGAATATCGTGGGCTCAATGCCATACGCTATCCACATCTGCGCGACCGCGTAGTTGAAGACGAACAGCGCAGGCTGGGTGTACCGCGTTAGACCCAGACGCGCTTTGGCTTCAGGCCCTTCGCTGAACATCAACTCTCGCATGTCTACATCCAGCAATGCGTCGAAGTGCCGAGCGACTTGATCGAAAGCATTGCGGAATTCACGACTGCGGCGGTAGAGCCCTGCGCCCATCCCGGCAATCTGCGCGCCCTGTCCGGTGATCAAGAACGCAAGATCGGTATCAGCGAACATCTGATTGTGTTCTACATCGAGCATGAGACCCTCTCGGTCGGAGAGGGCACATCGCATCGCATCGATCAACTTCGCTCGATCTCTTGCAGGAGCCGCCCAGCGGTAGGCATGGTGACCGCGTCCGACTGCGGCGCTCCAAGCGTAACGGGGCATCGCCAGGGTCTGCGACGACTCGATCAAGTCGAGATGTGCCTGCAGATTCCGCAAAAGCGCGCCCGGAGACTTCGCTGATACGGTGGCGACGAGAGGACCTTCCTCGGTCGTCGGAAGGCGATTCCGTTCAGACTCCTGACCTGTTCTTCTCTCTGGCGGCTGCTCCAGCACCAGGCAAGCGATCGTCCCGGCGAATCCGAAGGAATTGACGAGAGCCCTGCGCACCGGACGATTCCACGGCAGCGGTGCTGTCGGTACCGTCACCGCCAACGAAGACCAGTCTATCTTCGAGGAAGGCTTGTGCAAATGGATATGCGGATAAATCACGCCATGGACGAATTGCGCAATGCACTTCAGCACACCGCCAGCGCCAGCAGCGGCTTCCATATGACCAAGATTCGTTTTCGACGAGCCGACATAGACCGTGTCCTCCGGCCTGTCCCGGCCACCGAAAAGGGAATGGATCGCATGCATCTCGATCGGGTCGCCCAAAGGAGTCCCGGTGCCATGTGCTTCCACATATCCGATATCGGAAGGTTTGAGCGGCGATCTCCTTATGGCTTCCCGCATCACCGCTTCCTGCGATCTGCCGTTGGGAACCGTCAGACCGCCGCTTTCCCCATCCTGTCCGACAGCGGTACCACGTATCAGCGCAAGGATGCGATTCCCGTCTGCGATGGCATCGGACAGTCGCTTCAGCACCATGACCACGGCGCCCTCGCTGCGACCATATCCGTCGGCTGCTTCATCGAAGGTCTTGCAGCGGCCATCCGGAGACAGCATGTTTGCGCGGGTAAAAATGATATGGCTGACAGGGTCGTGCACGATATTGATTCCGCCGGCCAAAGCGACCGACGTCTCCCGGTTGCGCAGGGCCGTAGCCGCCAGATGCATGGCCACCAGCGACGACGAGCAGGCCGTGTCCAGCGTCAGACAGGGACCCCGCCATCCCAGGAAATAGGCCACTCGGCCCGATATGGCGCTGTTTGCGGTGCCTGTTCCAAGTTGACTGACCAGTTGCGGCTCGGAGAGACCGACCATTTCGCGTGCGTAATCCAGGCTGCTCGTCCCGAGGTAGATCGAGCCATCGCCGCCTCGAAGTTCGACCGGATTCAATCCTGCGTTCTCCAAAGCGTGCCAACAAAGCTCGAGCATTATCCGCTGCTGCGGATCCATGTATCGAGCTTCCTTCGGGGATATCAAGAAGAAAGCCGGATCGAACTTGTCGATGTCGTCAAGGTATCCGCCCTCATTGGTACAGATCAGATTGTCCTGATCGCCGACAGTCTTGAAGTACTTTCGATTGTCCCAGCGAGTCTGTGGGATCTGGACGATATTGTCCTGCCCTTCGAAGAGCATGCGATGGAAGCTTTCGATGCTGGTAATTCCTCCGGACAGGCGGAGACCGACACCGACGATGGCGATCGGCTCGTATTTTTCCGCTATGACCTTCTCGAAGGCGGCTTGCATGTTCGTGACCGGTTCGCTCATGCTCAAACTCCGAAGTTTCTCTTGAGGATTTCTCGTATCGCTTCTTCTTCGATGAGGCTTTTCCTGGAGCCTGCTCCATCGATCGATACCGACCCGACCGCCATCTCGCTGACGGATTGCTCACGATCAGCAAGAAAATGCCCCAAGGCCGACACCGTCGGATAGTCGAAGACAAGATTCGACACGAGCGAGACGCCAAGCCGTTTCTCGATTTGCGACCGAATGTCAAGAGCTCCGACGGAAGTCAATCCTTGCTCGAACAAGCTCTGATTCGTATCGATCACGTCCTTGTGCATGACGACCCTGGCAATGGAGAGCAACTCTCTTTCTAAAACTTTCCGATCGGCGGACGTTGGATTCACGGTGGTTCCTTGTTGAGTTGCGTTCCATTGCGAGACGGATTGCGAATGTGATCACCCTCCAGGATGCGCCTTCGAGAAGCTCACTCGAACATCACGACCGAGGGATTCATTGAGGAATCTGCCAACAAAATCCTTCGCCTGCAGCGGCGGGACACAAAAACTGATTTGCGTGGTCACGGCAATGCCACGCACATGAGTCAAGTCTCGGAATCAAGGGTTCATTATGGCGAGATCAACTTCTCCGGTCGCTTCGCCATTCGAATCGTCGAAGAATCTGCAGTCCGTTTTCAGAAACAGAAACGGCTTCGCAGTACGGTGAAGCCTTGCCGAACGAACAGCGAATTCCCCGCTGAATCGGACCGAGTTGATCGGCTTGCTGAATCGGCTTTGAAACCTCGTTATCAGGATGTCGGGCAGTTGCCGCGAGAAGAAGCCATCGACGCCCCAGCCGGAAAACAGATCGACGAGATCGTATTTCGCGGCATGCGCGATGGCGTCGTACATGATCTGGTTGTAGCAGATATTGAATTCGACGGAATTGAAGTGCCCGGTACTCTGTATGTAACAGGATTCGGGAATCGAAAATTCGCCTTTTGACAGGATCTGCTCTTTGGTTCCTGTGCGATCCACTTGAATATCGGCAGTCTTGAGATAGCGGGTATTGTCGAAATAGACGGATAACACCCTGTCTCGCAGATTCGCGTCGTTGAAACTCATGTCGTGCCGGCTCGTCTGCTCGGATTGTAGTTGCGTGTCAAACATGTATGAGTTCCTCCGCTTGGCGTTCGCGAGCAGCATGATCTCTGTCGCTGAAGGAAAATTCGTCGTATGCGGTCAGACGAAAAGTCTTTGTTGGTTCGATTTTTTCGCTGTGCTTTGCATGATGCACGTACCGACGGTTGTCCCATATGATGATGTCGCCCTCCGAGATATTCAGCAGACTGATGTTCGGATGAGAGAACGTCCCGTCGGATTGCCCCGTCTCTTCCATCAGCTCTCTCAGAACCTCTGCGGGGTCCGTATCGCCATCGGCCAATGCCAGAGCTTCGGTGAAACCGAGACTCAGATACAGAATCGATGCGCCGGTCACCGGATGGCGTATGACAGCCGGATGCTGTACAGGCGGCGTAGTGCGATCGACTTCCGCGAGAATCTCCCCCACCGGGCGATAAACGTCGCTGGGCCTGATCTTGAAATAGCGACGTACGGAATGCGTGGCCGAGGCTCCGGCCAACATCTTCTTCAACCTTTGCGGAAGTCGTTCGTACGCATTGGCCATATCAATGAAGTAGGTTCCCCTGTTCTGGGAAGAGACGACTTGCGGATAGGTGATCGTGAATGCGAACGGCCTCTCCATGAAAGCGTAGTCGGAGTGCCAGAACTTCCCCGTTCTTGGGACGCCGACCTTGTTTTCATCGGTCTTGACGTTCGAAGAGACGAAAATTTCTTCATGTTCCGGGTGCCGATACATTTCCTCGTAATACGGCGACAACTCCCCCATGCGTCGACCGAACACGACGAAGTCCGCCGCTGACGCCTGCTGTTCCTTGAGAACAACGACGCCATGTTGGTAAACGGTTTGCTTCAGCTCGGAGATTTCGGAGTCATCCAGCTCCGTGATCTTGTTGTGAAAGACGACTGCACTATCCATGGCTTTGATGCTTTTCATTGGCGCGCCTCGTTCATTGAGATTCGAAGAGTTCCATCTGGTTGCCCCTGTTTCTTGAGTCAACACGTTTTTCATGAAGCATGAGTCCGATGTGCTCATGTGGGTGCGCGCAGGGCTCGAAACGACCTCCAAACCGGTATGCCGAACGCTCCATGCCACATACGCACGACCCACGACCACGCAGTCGATGCAGCCGTTGCCGGACGCACCGCGCATACGTATGGCACGCATTGCGCTCAAGTCGTCTGCGCGCTGACTCGAGTGCAATTTTCAGACAGCCGACAGCCACCGAATCGTTATTCGGCTCCTCCATGTTTTCGGCACTGCCGCCGAAAGATGGTGCTCGAGCGCGTATTCGGCAGAGATCAACCGTCGACGCCACCCGGGCCTCAACGGCTCTGAGCAGGCTTGCTTCCTTGGGTTCCGAGTCGCGATGCTTTCGCCCTGTCCGAATGGGCTCGCTTCTTCATCTTCTCTGCGCATGCAATCCATGCGCAACCCGGATTTGCGCGGTCACGCGTCGTCGGTCGACATGTGAGCGTGCCGATTATGAAGCCGACGTTTCGGATTCTGGAATAGGTTCTCGACTTGTCGATGCTTCCTGCATTGGATGCCACCTCCTTGGTGCCCGCACGAGAGACTTGCATGACCGTGGATCAAGCTGTCGTGATCCAGACAGGATGGATCCAATCATTGGTCGATGCGCTTTCGATAGACAAACAGAATCCGGATGAATGCGAGCATAACAGATCGTTTTTCGTTTCCGTTTCCGCGCATCACGCGTTGCGTCTTCGGAAATTCTTTTCTTGCCAAGTCATTGCAACATCCCTGCCATTTCGTGGCGCTACTTTCCGGAGACTGCAGGTACATCCTGCATCGCAATCTCCATGTACGCTTCGCACGAATGCCCATACCGGTCCGCATCGTTGCGCAGGCTCGACCGCGCCCCGGGTTCTGTGATGCATGCACAGAATTCCTCTTAATCGAGTCGTTAAGCTCGGCCGATGCCGTGGATGGGATCCCTTCGCGGCATTCCGGCCACGCGTTGAACCGGTGGCCATAGTTCGATCGTCGCAAGCCCTCCGTCGCAGCATGCGGCTCTATGCGCCGATCGACTCCCAGCCGATGAACCATCTATTTCATGGAGCGAACCACATGTCTCATCAGCAAGTCCGTCAGCCCCTCGTCCGCCGCAGCGCGATCGCCCTGTCGCTGGCCGCCGCCGTCTTCGCCGTTGGCACCGCTACCGCCGGCGAGCGCGAGAATCCGGTGCTCAGCAAGGTCGTCGCCGATGCGATGAAGCGCGATCTGCGCTTGAACGATCGGCAACTGGCGCAGTATTTCGCCGCCGAGCGCACCGCCTACGTCAACGAAGCGCGCATCGCCAAGCAGTTGGGCAACCGCTACGCCGGCAGTTGGCTGGAGCGCGATGCCGACGGCAATTTCCGCTTCGTCGCCGGCAGCACCGGGTCGGCCAAGGCCGCCAACCTCGGTGGCATCGAAGTGCGTTCGCAGCGTTACTCGCTGCGCGAACTCAATGCCGCCAAGGCCGAGCTCGACGGCCTGCATGCCCGCACCCTGCAGAAGAGCCGTCTGGTCGGCGTGCACGCCTGGGGCGTGGATGTCCCGAACAACAAGCTCGTCCTGACGGTCGCGCCGGGCCATGCCCTGCGCGCGGCGGACTTCATCGCCGCCAGCAACATCGATGCCGACATGGTCCGCTTCGAACTTTCGCCCTATGAGGCGCCGACGCCGTTCCTCAACGTCATCGGCGGCATCGAATACCAGTCGGGCGGTGGTCTGTGCTCGATCGGTTTCTCGGTCACCCGCGGCTCGACCAAGGGCTTCGCCACCGCCGGCCACTGCGGCGGCGTCGGCACCTCGGTCCGCCTCTCGGGCACCCTCGTGGGCTCGGTGCAGGGCCAGTTCTATCCCGGCGGCGACCAGGCCTGGGCGAACGTGCGCAGCACCGACACCCTGTTCGGCACGGTGACCCGCTACAACGGCACCAGCCAGGCCGTGCTGGGCAGCACCGTGGCGGCGATCGGCGCGTCGGTCTGCCGTTCCGGCCGCACCACCGGCTGGCGCTGCGGCACCATCGTGTCCTACAACAACACGGTGAACTACGGCATCGGCAACGTGAGCGGCCTGACCCGCTCCACCGCCTGCGCCGGCCAGGGCGATTCCGGCGGTTCGTGGATCACCGGTTCCGGCCAAGCCCAGGGCGTGACCTCGGGCGGCCAGCTCCCGGCCGGTTCCAACAACAACTGCAGCGTGGCGACCCCGGTGACCTGGTTCCAGCCGATCAACCCGATCCTCAGCCGCTTCGGGCTGACCCTCGTCCGCGGTTGATGTCTGCGTGACGCGCCGCGTTGTCGCGGCGCGTTCACCGCGCAGCCAATGTCGCACGATGCCCCGGCCCTGGTCGGGGCATCGTCTTTTGCGAATCCGGGCGATCCTGCGTCACGACTGACTTCCGGCACGCGAGTCGTCGCGACATCGGCGGGACGATCGGCGTTTCGACTCCGGGAGACCGCCATGGCCATCGATCGTCGCGACCTGCTGAAACTCGGCGCCCTCGGGCTGGCCGCCGCCGCCGTCGGCGCACCCGCCGCTGCGCAGGCGCCGCAGGCGGCGCGCGCATCGCGCCCGCTCGACCTGTTGATCCTCGGCGGCACCGGCCTCACCGGCCCGCATCAGGTGCGCTACGCCCTGGCGCGCGGGCACCGCATCACCATCTTCAATCGCGGCCGCAAGCAGCCCGAATGGCTCGGGCAGGTCGAACAACTGCTCGGCGATCGCGACAAGAACGACTACGCCGCGATCGCCGCCGAAGTCGCCAAGGGTCGGCGCTGGGACATGGTCATCGACAATCCCAGCAGCGTGCCGGCGTGGATCCGCGACGCCGCGACCGTGCTCAAGGGCCATGTCGGCGGCTACATGATGATCTCCAGCCTCTCGGCCTATGCCGACAACGCGACGCCCGGACAGGACGAGAACGCGCCGCTGGCGACCTTCGACGGCGACCCGCTGGCCGAGACGATGGCCAGCCTGCGCGCCGACATGAACAAGTACGCCGGGCTGAAGGCCGCGACCGAAGCGGAA
This sequence comes from Lysobacteraceae bacterium, assembly GCA_044345955.1. GTDB lineage: Bacteria > Pseudomonadota > Gammaproteobacteria > Xanthomonadales > Xanthomonadaceae > Lysobacter_I. The sequence goes on along the minus strand of JBIJAD010000014.1, from coordinate 8,765 downwards.
ACGCGCAGACACTTCGGCGAACGCAGCACGATCGTGCGTCCGGGCCTGATCGTCGGCCCCGGCGACGAGACCGACCGCTTCAGCTACTGGCCGCTGCGCCTGCGTCGCGGCGGCGAAGTGCTGTGCCCCGGCGACGGCCGCGACCCGGTGAAATTCATCGACGCGCGCGACCTCGGCGAATGGATGATCCGTCTCGCCGAACAGGGTGCACGCGGCGCCTACAACGCGATCGGCCCCGACTACCCGCTCGACATGGCCGCCCTGCTCTACGGCATCCGCGCCTCGACCACGCAGGGTGCGACGCTGACCTTCGTGCCGAGCGATTTCCTGCAGGCGCAGAACGTCAGCCCCTGGGGCGACATGCCGGTGTGGGTGCCGAACGCCGGCGACAGCGCCGGCTTCCACACCCGCAGCAACGCCAAAGCCATCGCCGCCGGCCTCAGCTTCCGCAGCCTCGCCGACACCGTCGCCGCGACGCTGGCCTGGTTCGACGCGTTGCCCGAAGAACGCCGCAAGGCCGGCCCACGTTCGGGCATCAAACCCGAACGCGAAGCCGAAGTGCTCGCGGCGTGGAAAGCCAAGCAAGGCGGATGAACACGACGACCCCGTAGGGCGGAGTCGCGAAGCGCAACTCCGCCATCGCGACGTATCCGATCGGCCGCACGTCGAGCGGAGCAGCGCATGCCGGCGACGTGTGTTCCGCCACCTCCCGACCTGTCAAATCCGCCGGGCTGACGGAACTCGGCGCAAAGACGGCATTCTTCTGTCGCGAACATGCGCGGACGATGCGCACAGGCACGGGTTCTTTCCAACGATCCATGGCATGTTGACTGCCTGCGATATCGGGGTCTGCCGGCCGCGATACACAATATCGGGGTGCGCGCGCCGTCTATCGCATCCGGCCGGTCGCAGTTGTCGGCATGCTGCACCGAAAGACAGCCATGATTTCATGCGGTTTTCCGGATTGACCCACCGGATTGCCTGTGGCAATTCTCTTGATATACCCCGGTGTGGGGTCTAATCGTAGTTAACCCGCAGACATGACCTCATCCAGTCCATCGCAAGATCAAAAGCGACTCGCCGACTTGCTCGACATCAATATCGCTGCCGATACGTTCGATATAGCTGCTGCTCGATTGTTAGATAGCGTAGCTACCGCAATTGGCTACGAGCAGGCGGAACCATCCAGCGATCGTCAGAGAGCCTTTGCCGCTTCCCTCGGACACGATGTTGCCGCTGATACTAAGCGCGTCGCTAGTGCCAAGATCGGAGAGGCGCTTTTTGCCAAAAACCAAGACGCAATCTCCGCACTCAATCTACAGCCCGGAGATCGTGTCATTCGCCTGACTCAATTCGAGCATGACGGAGAGTTACGCTCTTTTGAGCAAGAGTTTGTGATTTCATCCATCCAGCCCAACGGCCGCGTATTTTTCAAGGGTGGCAATGGCCAGGGTGCTTGGCCGACGCAACTCCGCAAGCCAGCGGGCTAACTATTCATTCAAGCCGACGCCGCTTCGCGGCGCGGCTTAATTCAGGCGTTAGGCGTCATGTCCAAGCTCACTGCAATCTGTTACAGACTTTTTGAGGGCGAGGAGTCTGCCGTGGATGCAGCAGAGAGGGACGAGACCCATGACTTTGGCGGAGAGCTTGTGCTGTCTTTCCAAGACGGCCAGAAACTCTTTGCTTCGTGGGTTGGAGAACCTGTTCAGTACGCTATAGGCACCAAGGACTCATCGCATTACTTGCCAAGTGCCCAGCTTACGGACTTCGACGTTTCTGCTTCCGTCATGTGGGCCGACCTGGTCGGACAGGATGTATCACTAGATTTCATAGCGCCCAACAACCAAGTTCTAAAAGTGTCGTCGGCAACCGGACATCTCTTGCTTTGCTCGTTCGAGCGGGGTGGTTGGTATGCAGATGAGGTTACAGTTTGCAAACAGGCGCCAGCACCGTATGACGCCTGACAATTCGCCTATGGACTCCCCACGCAAGCACCGTTCGTCGGCTGCTTGAAAGATCCTGATCATCGGCAAAGCGGAACGGTTGCATTCCCTTGTCCGCCTCACGGTGGGCGCAAGGCGCCCGAACCATCAAGAAAGTCGCGACAAAGATCGGGACACCCGCAATTCCTGCCACCCCAACAACGGGCCCTTCCCATCTCGTGATCGCTACGCGCAGCGCACCGGGAACACATCGGTGTTTCCATCGGCCACGTTCGATTCTCCCTTGCGGGCAGGAAAATGCCCGGAGCTGGAGCAGAGGCAGGCGGTTGTCGACCCCGGTTGACTGACGCGGTTTGCGTGCCCTTCGGGCCGCAAGTTACCATCCCGGACCATGTCCGATCTCATGACGACGCTGCGCGCGCGCCTGGGTCTTGCGAACCCTGTTCCGGTAGGGTTCGAACGAGGCGACGTCGTGGAGTTCGCCGGGTTCGACCGGGAACGGATCGAGTATCGGGGACTCGAAGGCGACAGCATTCCGGCGTTCCTGTTCACGCCGAGGGGTCGCAGGACATTTGGCGGAGTCGTCGTCTTTCACCAGCACAATGGCCAGTTCCACTTCGGCAAGAGCGAGGTGGCCGGCGAGGTGGGTGACGCGTTCCAGGCCTTCGGGCCGTCACTCGCGCGCAGGGGCCTCGCCGTTTTGGCCCCGGACGCCATCACTTTCGAGGATCGACGAGGGGCGGTTCGAGGGACAGAACCGGATTATTACGATTGGCTTCAACACTACAACGCGATGAGCTACCGCCTGCTGGATGGCGACCTTCTGATGAGGAAGTGCCTGGATGACGCGCAGCGTGCCCTGAGCGTCCTGCTCGAGGCCACCAGAATCGACGAGCGCAACGTGGGTGTGGCAGGGCACTCGTACGGCGGTTACACGGCGCTCTACCACGCGGCCGTGGATGCGCGCTGCAGGTTCGCATGCATCAGCGGTGCCGTATGCAGCTTCGAAAGACGCCGGCGGGAAGGCACCGGGATCACCCTGTTCGAGACCGTGCCCGGGCTCGCTCTCCGGATCGATACGCACGATGTTCTTTCCGCGATCGGGCCCCGACCGACCATGGTCGTGTCCGGCAGCGAAGACAAGTACTCGCGGGACGCGGACCAGGTGGTGGCCAAGGTCGCCGGCGACTTCATCACCGAGCTGCGCGTCGACCGCGGACACGCGCTCGATCAGGAGAGATTCGATGCGATCGTCGAGTGGATCGTCGGTCGCGTATCCGATTCGGGAGAAGGGCCGCTTGACGTTTGAGCTGGGACCGCGGCCCGTCAGGGCCGTCGCGCCTGCAGCGAGTGGTTGGGCGGCAGCACTATCTGGAGAGATAGAGCTGCGCCCAGCCCATGGCCGAATGCCTCATGGCCTCAGAACATTCTGGCGCCACAAGGCGAAACTTTTTATCGATATCCGCAGCGGCAACCTGACCCGCCTCGGTTCCGATAACGGACACGACCTTTGTATTGGCCTGACTCGACTTGAGAAAGCGGATGGCCGAGCGGAGGACTGTGCCCGCAAGGCGTACGAGCCGCAAGGCCTCTTCCTTCGAAATACCCTTGTGCTTTCTGCGCAGCGCGGCAACCGCCTTTTCCTCCGAGGCATAGCCTTGCATTTGCAGCTTGAAGGCAATGCTTACCGCACTCGATTCGACCATTTCCATTTCTGCACCGATCTTTTCATGCCGCTCAACGACCGCGTCAAACCGCCCCTCGGCGGGGGGCGGACGTGTGCCGGCGCAGCGCAGGCGCGTAGACCGGAAAGGCCAAGATACCTCAAGTCTCTGCACCCCGAGAGAACGCCGGGTTGAGACAGAACCGGGAGACCCACAACGCCGCAATCAGGTCCCTCACGCCCCGTGACACTTCTTGTATTTCTTGCCGCTGCCGCACGGGCAGGGGTCGTTGCGGTCGGGGGTGATGGCGCGGCGGCGCGGGGTGCGCGGGGTGAGGCTGTCGATGCGATGGAGGGAAAAGGCCAGGACACCCACGAAAAGGCCAGAAAAGGCCGGGACACCCACAGTCCCTGCACCCCGAGCCTCCGGGCTCGCTTCGCATTCCGCAATCGCGGCGCGAATACCGTCCCCAAGCCCAGCGTTCTTTCCATCGCCCACGATCCATCCTCCCTTACGGGCGTGCATGTCCCGGGTCGCGGATCAGCCCAGCCGTCTGGCCAGCCGTAGACCCTTGAGCCACTGCTGGCCGAGACGTTCGGCCAGCGCGATCAGGTCCTGCGCCGAGCCGGCGGCGCGGGCCCAGCCGCTGCCGAAGGCGGCGACCCGGGTCGCCCAACGCTGCGGGTCGCGATCGATGATCGACAGGATGGCCGGTGCCGTGTCCGCGATGCATCCGCCTTGTCGGCGGCAGTCGAGCCGCCGGTCCAGTCCAGGATCTGAAGATAGTTCGCGGTCGATAGGGCGGAATCGCGGCGCAGGTTGCCCGCGATCGGTGCCAATGGTCGAGCGAGCGTTGCCGGATCCTGCCGCGCGGCGGCAATGCGCCTGGCGACGCTGGTGTGTGTCGATGTTTCCAGGTTTTCGGCGATGCCGGCGCGTATCGGATTGAGATCGACATAGGTCATCGCCGCCAGCAGCGAGCGTTCATCGCACAGCGACCGACACTTGTAGCGCCCCTCCCAGAATCGCCCCGTGCAGCCGTCCTCGCGATTGGCGCGGCGGGCGATGGGTTCGACCAGACAACGCATCAACCATGACAGGCTTCCCAGACGTCGACGGATGATCGCCAGTCGTGCCGGCTGCTCGAGCAGGCGCAGGCGCTTGTCCTTGATGGCGGCCTCTGTGTTTCCGTGCGGCGGGAACAGGCGTACCCAACGGGTCGCGACCTCTTCATCGGACCAGGCCATGGCGGTGGCGGGATCGACGTCGATCACCAGATGCAGGTGATTGCTCATGACCGCATAGGCGTGGATGGAGACCGCGAAACACTCCGCGACCAGCGCGATCCGTGTCTCGATCCAGGAGTTGCGATGTTCGAAGCTGCGACCCGAATAGTCGTCGACGCCACACAGAAATGCGCGCCGCACGCATCGCTGGATGCAGTGATAGGTGCCGGGCGTATCCGGAGGCGCGATGTGGAAACGTGGGCGGGTCATGCGCGCAGCGTTGCATGGCCGGCTGCGGCGGGCTGTCGGGAAGAGGCTAGAGTCCGTGTAGGGAAAATCCGAATTGTGGGTGTCCCAGGAGGAGAGTCCCGAAGAAGAGCCGTCCCCGGAGAGCCTCCCGGAATCATGGGTCTCCCCGAAAGTGTCTGGCCCGCTGCGATGGGCTGTCGGGTAGTGGTTTGAGTCCGTGCAGGGAGAATCCGAACGGTGGGTGTCCCCATTCGTCCCCCCCATTCCTCCCCCCTCCCATTCGCCCCTCCCCATTCGCACACCCGCCACCAATCCCGCGGTAATCTCGGTTGTGGGCTGGTCGCGGCAAGACCCCAGCCCCTGGACGTCACCTGATGGTTCACCTGACAGGAGGATCAAATGCCAAGACTTCACCTGGTCTCTGCAGGGCTGCTGTTGGGGGCATTGAGCGCAGTTCTTGTCGCGAGTTCCTGCACTGCGGACAAGACACCGCCTTCAAGGCCCTCGGCGCAGGCTTTCGTGAAAAAGGACGCGACAGAGGAGTTGGCGTGTCCACGGGACAGACTGCTTGTGAGGGAACAAGGGGCGGAGAAAGGCAGGGAAAGCGTTGCCTATGAGGCAAGCGGTTGCGGGAAGACGGCGCGTTATCTGTTTCCCGCCGAGGGGTTGCCGCAAACCGAGCGAAGCGGTGGCATTCGGTTGCAAGCGGCCACTTCCCGTTGCCCGGAGGGGCAGACATGGCAATGTACGAAAGTGGAAAAGCGCTGCGAGATGTACTGCAGTGGCCCGCCGAGCGAAGGTTCCAACTGCACGTGGAAAGTCAGGTGCTGGAGGGAATGCACGGAATACGACTGTCGATAGTGGGCACGGGCGCCAACCGGGCACCGACCCCGATCGGCAACCCCGACCGGGACGCCGACAACCCTGAAACCCCACCGTCCCGCCTGCTCACGCCCCGTGGCACTTCTTGTACTTCTTGCCGCTGCCGCACGGACAGGGGTCGTTGCGCTCGGGGGTGATGGCGCGGCGGCGCGGGGTGCGCGGGGTGAGGCTGTCGATGCGATGCAGGTGCAGGTCGGCGAGCATGCCGGGCAGGGCGCCGATGATGCCGATGCGTTGCTTGTAGTCGAGCGGGGTCGGTTCGGCGTCTTCGTCTTCGCCTTCCACTTCGCCGCTGGCGATGCGGCCGAGCAGGGCGAAGATTTCCTCGATCCAGTCGTGTTCGTCGAGCCAGGCCTCCCAGGCGGCCTCGCGCAGGTGCACCCCGCGGAAGAAGCCGTTGGCCCACTCGCGGCCGACGTCGAGTTCGTCGTCGTCCTGCGCGTCCAGGTCTTCGGGCAGCCACAGCAAGGGGGCGAGGTGGTCGGGCAGCTCGTCGCCGGGGAAGCGTACGCGCTGTTCGACCATCCGCCAGTGCGCCATCAGCAGGGCATCGACCTCGGCCGCTTCCTCGGCGCTGTCCCAGCGCGGCGGTTTGCCGCCCCAGACCACGGGTTGCCATTCCTCCGGCGGCACCGGCTCAGGGCCCACTGCCAGGGCCGAGAGGAAACCGTCCAGCCCCTCCAGGTTGAAGCCCCTGAACGGCACCGCGCGGGTGTCGAGCAGGTCGGAGAGGCGTTCGATGCCGGCGTCGTCGAGCAGGGCGGTGGCGGACATGGGGGTGCGTGGGGGACGGGTGGCATAGGGTACCCCCGTCGCGACCGTGGGGCACCCCGAACCGCCAATCCGCGCCACGGTCGGCCCGCCGCGCAGGCCGTAGGCTGCGCGCCAAGACCTCCGGAGACCCGCATGCGCATCCGCACCATTCCGACCCCGAGCGCGATCCTCATCGCCCTGCTGTTGTCGCCCATGATCGCCACCGCGCAGACGCCCGCGCCGCCCGCCCCGCCATCACCGTGCGTCGGGCCCGAGTACCGACAGTTCGACTTCTGGCTGGGCGACTGGGACGTGCTGGGCGGGCCCGAAGGCGACCGGGTGGTCGGCCGCAACCGCATCGAGCGGGTGTCCGGCGGCTGTGCCCTGCATGAGCAATGGACCGCCGCTGCGGGCGGAGACGGGCACAGTCTCAACGTCTACGACCGCAGCAGCGGGCGTTGGACCCAGTTCTGGGTCGGCGCCGATGGCGGCGTGCTGCGTCTGGAGGGCGGCCTGCGCGATGGCGGCGCGATGGCGATGGAAGGCGTGCGACCGACACCGCGGGGCGCGCAGCGGCAACGGATCGTGTGGACGCCACGAGCCGACGGCAGCGTCGAACAGCGCTGGGAGACTTCCGACGACGAAGGCGTGCAGTGGCGCACGGTATTCCTCGGCGTCTACCGCCGGCGCGGCCCCGAGTAAGGGCACGCCCACGGCGTCGTCGCCCCGGGCCCGCAAACGACGCAGGGCGCGGCTTCGGCCGCGCCCTGCGTGGGCAACGCAGCGCAAGGTGGCTTACTTGACCTCGAATTCGCGGGTCTGCACGACTGCGCCGTCGAGCGAGACCTCGACCTTGTACTTGCCGGTCGGCCAGCCGTCGGGCTTGGCGAAGTCGACGTTGGTGGTGCCGGGGCCGGCGAAATTGATGTCGCGGGGCTCGGTCTTCACTTCCATCGTTTCGGTAGGGGTGACGTAGGACAGCTTGACGTCGAGCTTGGCCGCGACCGACTTCGCCGGGTCGCTGGTGGTGGTGCCGACCGAGACGATCACCTTGTCCTTGGGCGCGAAGGTGGTCGAGGTGGCGGTGAGCTTGAGATCGGGGCCGGCCGTGGTGCCCAGATCGACGCTGGTGACCGAGGCGGTCGTGGCCGGAGCCGGCGGCGGCGCAGGGGCAGCCGCGGGTTCGGTGGCCGCGGGGGCGGGGGCCGGTGCGGCTTCTTCCTTCTTCTTGCAGCCGACGACGGCGACGGCGGCGATCGTGGCGACGAGCAGGGCCTGGGTCAGACGGATGCGGTCGAGACGGATGCGGGTCATGGGTGGGTCCTCGAAACGGTGGGTGTCCTGATGTGTGCTGATCTGTGACGGCGCTGCATGCGCCCGGGGGAGCGCGGGCGGAAGCGGCGATCAGTCGGTGTCGGGATCGTCGAGATCGCCGTCGCCGTCGATGTCGATCGCGGGCAGGCGGATGACCTGGCCGGGGAAGATCCGGTCCGGGTTCTCGATGGTGTCGCGGTTGGCTTCGTGGATCTGGCGCCAGTACTTGGCCTTGCCGTAGAAGCGCTTGGCGATGTGCGAGAGGGTGTCGCCCTTTTCGATGGTGTAGGTCTGTTCGCCGCTGCCGCCGCCGCCGCCTTCACCGCCGCGGATTTCCTCGGTGGTGGTGACCGAGGACTGCACGTTGGAGAAATCGGGACGGATCTGTTCGGTGCTCGCGACCGAACTCTGGACGTTGGAGAAATCGGGTTTCTTGTCTGGGCTGCTCATGGGGCGGGCTCCGGCCGGGTGGGCAGGGCCACGATGCCATGCGCGAGGTTAAGAATCCGTGGCGATCGGGGGTTTTTTCGGCGTTTCATTCGGAGCGCGCCGACGACCGGCGTGTCACTGGCGCGGATCGCGTGCCGGCGGCGGCGGCGGCATGCCCGGCGTCGCCCGCCAGGGGTTGATGTCGAGCCCGCCGCGACGGGTGTAGCGCGCTTCCACCGACAACGTCGCCGGGCGGCAGCGGGCAAGCAGATCGACGAAGACCCGTTCCACGCACTGCTCGTGGA
>JBIJAD010000013.1:0-24601 GCA_044345955.1 Lysobacteraceae bacterium | reverse complement strand
GCCGGAATACCTGCTCGCGCTGTGCATCGAGAAGCAGGCCGGCATCACCCCCCGACTGGTCCTGCAGCCTCCCCCATTCCGACTTCCGGACATCGACGCGGCGGACTTGCGCATGCTGCGCACGTCCGCATGATCGTGATCGTCGTCCTCGCCGGCGCGACCTGTCAGGACGCTCGCCGCGTCGACTCCACCGCAGAGGCGAAACTCTTGAGCTCGCCGCCGAACGGCGTCAGGATCCGCACCACCTCGGCGGGCGATTCCTTCGGCAGCAGATAGCGGAGAAAACCGGCCAGCGTTCCGGAAGGGCCGGCATCCACATAGCGATAGGGCACGCCGTCGCGCTCCAGCAGCGCGATCGTGCGGCTGAACTCGATCGGGTCGCGGATGACGTTCCAGAAGAATCCGTCGCCCAGCGCATCGACGGTGCGCGACCGCGCGCAGCAGACCAGCGGGATGCGCAGCGGGCGCGCCGGTGTTTCCGCGATGGATTGCTCGAGCGGGAGCCTGGCCTGATCGATCCAGCGCGAATGGAAGGCGTACGACACCGGGATTCTCTGATGCGTGACCCCTTTCGCGCTCAGCCAGTGCTCGGCCTGGACCAGCGCGTCCTCCAGCCCCGCCACGACGAAATGCGAGGAGAAGTTGTTGGCCGCCAGTTGCGTCCGCCCGCCGAGTTCCGGCGCGTCGAACAGGGAGAGGTCGCCGATCACCGCCAACATGCCGCCGGGCGGGCAATGCCGTTCCATGATCTCGGCCTGGCGCATGATCGAAGTCAACGCCTCTTCGGCCGTGATCGCCCCCGATACGGCGGCCGCGGCGTAGGTGCCCAGGCTCGCGCCCAGCGTCATGTCGGCGCGCACCCCCGACTGCTCCAGCGTCCGCGCGAGCGCATATTCGACCATGAAGATCGCCAGACCACTCAGCGGGGTGCGTTCGAAGACTTCCATCCGGGTACGATTCGGGTCGTAGATCAGGCGGATCACCGATGCCCCGAGGCGGCTGCGGCAGAACGCATCGAGGTCGTCCATCCATCGACGGAATACCGGATTCTGCTCGTACATGGGTTGCCCCATCTGGTAATACTGGGAGCCCTGCCCGGAAAACATGAATATCGTCTTGTGAGTCTGCATGCAGCGACGGCTGGAACGCCGGACCTCGGGTTGTGCGGATGAAATGGGTGACGAACGGATGCGACCGGTGCCGTGGGCTCAACTGCCGTTCGCGAAGAATCTGGCGACGAAGCGTTGCGCGATGCGCGGATCGAGCCCGTACGAGGCCGGATCGACGGCGAATCGCTGCGCGAGTTCGGCGACCCGCCGGTATTCGGCGGGATCGGACATGCAATGACGGAACAGGTTCGCGGTCTGCTCCTGCAGCTCCGATGCCTGCTGGAAGACCCGAGGGTCGAAGCGCGGCAGTTTCGAGAACACCTCGGCCGGCAGCGCGTCCTGACGCCAGCGGAACGCCATGGCGCTGCCGTTGTGGCGAGCGGTCAAGGGCAATGCGGAGCCGGTTTCGATCGAGACTTCGGGCAGGAACTGCAGTGCCTGCTTCCAGTGCAGTCGCCCACCCGCGCCCTGCACGAACGCAGGCGCATTGGAAAGCCAGCGTTCCGGCGCGAGTTGCAGGTCGAACCAGAACAGGAGTGCGCCCGCGGTGCCCGCCGCCGTGACCACGGCATCGATCTCGCGCGTCTCCGGAGTCGGCGCGGCATCGGCGAAATCGAAGGAGAACACGTCGAACGGTTCGCTGAGCGGGCGGCAGTTCAGCGCATCGGCATCGACATTGATGAATTCGGCCGAGAACCGGTAAGGATTGAGGATGTTCACGTCGACATCCCGTATCCGGTCCAGCCGATACTCGACGACCATGCCCCGCACCCGTCCGGCCATCGGCACCAGCAACGCGTTCGGTGCCAGCAGGTGCTCGCGGGCATGGGCCAGGAAGTGCAGCACGCCTTCGCCGATGAGGCTGCAGTCGAACAATTCGAACACCGCAAGATCCGCACGGGTCGCCATGTCCTCCGGGATCGAGATCCGGCGGGAATCCTTGGCGATGATCCGCACGCGCTCCGCAGCGCCGTTCCTGGCGACCACCTCCCCGGCGAGACGGGCCAGCGACGGATCCACTTCGCAGCCAAAGACCATGGACGCACCGGCGTCCGCGGCCATCAGCGAAAGCAGACCGCAACCGGCGCCGATGTCCAGCACCACCGCATCGTCGCGCCCGGCCAGACGCGACGCCAGCGCGTCACGGTAGGCGGCGTTGCGCGGCGCATCCACGATCATCGGGACGTACCAGCTCGGCAGGGTGCCGCTGCGCAGCGTCGCCGCCGCCGGGACCGTCTCGAAATGGACGCGGGTCGCATCGACATGCACGCGCAACGGCAACGCGGACCCGGGCGCGAGCGCGATCGGGTCGGTGTACTGGGCCGCAGGTCGCAGGCAGCGCAATCCACCGCCCGGGCCGGTGTCGAGCCGGGCCGGGCCGATCTCGATGTCGAACCAGAACAGGATCGCGTCCAGGCGGCCAGCAGCGATGACGTCCAGCTCGCGCGTCCATTTCGCGGCGGCGAAATCCACCAGATCGATCTCGCCGATCTCGACCGTCCCGGTCAGCGCGGTCCAGCACGCATCCGGAAGATCGACAGCCTGCGGATACGGGCTCCAGCGCAGCGCCGAAACATCCTGCAGATCGTAGCCGACGCCAGGATATTCCCATTGGATGCCGACCGCATGCAGGCGCGCTTTCGCCGGCAGCACCCGCGGCGGGTTGGCCGCACCGCGTCGGAAACGGTCGATGATGGACACGATGCCGGTGCCCAGCAGCGCGTGGTCGATGTTCGGCACCAGCAGCCAATCGAAGGAGGCCTCGCGCAATTCCTCCGCGTCGGGGGACAGTATCGTCACATGGTCGGCATAGGCCGTGAACGAATCGCGCCGCGCCTCTTCGGTCATTTCCTGGACGGCCGCACCGTGGTGTTCATGCCATCCGGCGAGCAGATGTTTCTGCAGGATGCCGGACGCGATCCGCGCGTCGATCGGCGAAGGTTCGACGATGGTCACGTGGGATGCGCCATGCGCGAGCGCGCGGACCGCGAGGGTGCCCAGTTCGCTCCCGTACAGCAGGACGCGCCCGCCGGAGACGACGGTCAGCGCCTCGTCCCAGGCCTGCAGCCAGCGCTCGTCTTCGAGCCGTTCGAGCGCGGCGCGCGAAGACTGATGATCGCCATAGCGGGAGAGATGCTGTTTCAGCCCGGCCAGCATCGCGGGATTGACCGTGTCCGGCGGCGCAGGATCGAGCTGGATCGCGGGATCGAACTCGATCCTGGGCAGCGCGGGCGCCGTCGCGGCGCCCGTGTCGGCCTCCGGATCGAGTACCCGCTGCAGCAGTTCCTCCTTGCGGAGCTCGCCATCGAGGTAAGCGATGCGTTCGTCCAGTTTCGCATCGTCCGCAACCAGCTCCCGCAACCGGCGATAGGCTTCGAGCGCTTCGCGGCGATTGCGCAGGCCGTCGTGCGCTTCGGCGAGCAGACGATGACCGTCGACCTCTTCCGGGCGCAGCGCGGTCAGATGTTCGGCGTCGACCACGACCGCCTCGGGCCGATCGAGCTTCATGTTGACGCCCGCGCGCTGCAGGCGCCAGCGTCCGTCGTCCGGCTCCAGCTCGACCAGTTGGTCCAGATAGACGAGCGCCTCCTCGAGACGGCCGTCGCGGACGCAGTCCCCGGCCATGCGCGAGAACACCGGGACAGCCGCATGCAGCACGGAAGCGGGCACCGCGCCCAGCGCGGCCTTCATTTCAAGCGGATCGCCGTGCCGCAGCGCCTGCTGCAGCACATCCTGCCAATCGGTCATTGCATCGATACCTGTGTGTGTTCTTCGATTCTGCGCATGGCGGCTCAAAGCACGAGCCGCTCGCGCCCCTCGCTGTCCGCCGTGTCTTCCTGCCCGACCGATTCCTGCGACCATGCGACCGTGTCGATGCGTTGCGCAAGCGACTTGAGATCGCGGCATTCGAACAGGGCCTCGAACGGCAGGGTCACCGCGAATTCGGTGCGGACGCGGGCGATGACGTGGATACCGAGCAGCGAATGCCCGCCGAGATCGAAGAAATTGTCGTGGCGCCCCACCCGCTCCAGGCTCAGCAGCTCGGACCAGATGATCGCCAGGCGCTGCTCGGTCGCGCCATCGGGGGCTTCGTGCGTGCGCGTACCGTAGGCGTCGGTGCCGGGAACCGGCAACGCACGTCGATCGAGCTTGCCGTTGGGCGTCAATGGCCATGCCGCGAGACGGACGGTGGCGGCCGGCACCATGTATTCCGGCAGCACCGTCCGCAGATGCTGACGCAGCGCATCCACATCGAGCGCTTCCTCCTCGGCGACGCGCACGTATGCGATCAGGCGTTTGTCGCCGCCCGGGTCCTCGTTGACCAGAACGATCGATTCGCGCACGCCCGGGTATCGATTGAGCTGGGCCTCGATCTCGCCGGTCTCGATCCGGAACCCGCGGATCTTGATCTGGCCGTCCTCACGTCCCAGGTACTCGATGCAGCCGTCGCCGCGCCAGCGCCCGATGTCGCCGGTGCGGTACATGCGATCGCCTGGATTCGCTGCGAACGGATCGGCGATGAAGCGTTCCGCGGTCAGACCCGGGCGCTTCCAGTAACCGCGACCGACACCGACTCCACCGATGTACAGCTCGCCCGGCACGCCGGGCGGCGCCGGCGAGAGCGAAGCGTCGAGCACGTACATCCTGAGATTCCCGATCGGATGGCCGATCGGCAGGCGCTCCCGCTCGACCGGTTCGCAGGTCCAGTGCGTGACGTCGATCGCCGCCTCGGTCGGCCCGTACAGATTGTGCAGCGCGACCGCGGGCAGACGACGATGGAACGCCCGGGCCAATGCGGGCGTCAGCTCTTCGCCGCTGCAGACGACATGACGCAGGCTCGCGCATCGCTCGACGGCCGGCTCGTCGAGGAAGTGCGCGAGCATGGACGGCACGAAGTGGGTGACGGTCACGCCCGCGCTTTCGACCAGCGCGGCCAGATAGGCCGAGTCGAGATGGCCCTTCGGGCGGGCCAGCACCAGCCGCGCGCCGAACGCCAGCGGCCAGAAGAACTCCCAGACGGATACGTCGAAGCTGAAATTGGTCTTCTGCAGCACGACATCGTCCGGGGTCAGTCCGTAGGCGGACTGCATCCACAGGATGCGGTTGTACAGCGCGGCATGGGCGTTCATCGCACCCTTGGGCCATCCGGTCGAACCGGAGGTGTAGATCACGTAGGCCAGATGACCGGTGGCGGCGAGCGGCTCGGGATCGTCGCCGCGGCGCCGCAGCGGATCGTCCGCGTATCCGTCGAGTTCGATCACCTGCACGCCGTCCGGCACCGGCAGACGCTCGCGCAGCGCCGAATGCGTCAGCAGGACGCGCGGCGCCGAATCGACCAGCATGTACTGGATGCGTTCCTGCGGATAATCGGGATCGATCGGCACATAGGCCGCGCCGGCCTTGAGCACCGCGAGCAGCGCGATCACCATTTCCAGGCTGCGCTCGACGCCGACCGCGACGACCTCGTCCGGCCGCACGCCGAGCTCGCGCAGGCGGAAGGCCAGCCAGTTCGCCGAAGCGTTCAGATCGGCGTAGGACATCGTCCGATCCTCGAACTGCGCGGCGATCGCCTGCGGCGCTTCGCTGGCACGGGCCTCGAACAAGGCGTGGATCGTGCGCGGCGCGCCGTAATCGCAGCGTACGGCGTTGTATCCGGCCAACTGTTCGACCGCCGCATCGGCATCCAGCAGGGGCAATGCCGCGATCCTGGCGGACACGCCCCCGCCGCCCGCGAGCGCGCCGACGAACGTCTGCAGACATGCGAGCTGCGCCCGCTGCTCCCATGGCTCATGCAGCTCCGCGTTCGCATCGAAGCGGACGACGATTTCGTTCTGGTCGGGATTGAGCAGCACCCGGATGGTCAGGTCCTCTTCGCCCTGGCAATGGCGCCAGTCGTCGAACTGACCGGGCTCGAACGCGAAACCGGGAAACACCCTGCGGGTCTTGGTCACGTTGACCGCGATCCGGTGCGAGCGGGACGCGCATCCTTCCGGTACGGCATGCCGGACCGTCTCGTAGCCGCAGCGAGAATGACGAACCGCGAGGTCGAGTTGCCCGAGGACGGCGCGCAGGCCCTCGCCCGCGGCCGCCGAAGCGTCCACATCGAAGGTCGTCGGCAGCATGTTCATGCAGCTCGCGATCAGTTCGCGATGGGACTGCTCGTGCCGGCCGTGAACCGGAATGCCCAGGGCGAAACGGTCGACACCGCACATCCTGCGCACGTACAGCGCGATGCAGGCGATCAGCATCCTGGAGAGGTTGGTGCCGAATTCCCGCGCCATGCGTTCGAGCGCGGCGATCAACGTCTTCGGCATCGACCAGGACATGCGCCTCGACGCGAGCCGGGCAGGACGCGACCGGCGCTGCGCGAAGCTCACCGCCGCGCCCGGGGCGAGCCCGCGCCAGAACGCCACGTCGCGCCGGTGCGCGACGGAGTGGACGTACTCGCGATCGTTCCACAGGAAGTCGTGCAGCAGCGCCCGATCCGGGACACGATCGTCGGGTTTGCCGTCGACGATCGCGGCGTAGGCGGACGCCACCTTGATCTTGAGCAACTCCAGGCCGACGCCGTCGATCGCCAGATGATGATGCAGGGTGAACCAGAAGTACCTGCCCTGCCCGCTCGTCAACAGCGCATGACGGTACAGCGGTTCGCGCAGCGGATCGATCCGCCGGTCGCGCTCGATCACGATCCAGCGCGCCATGGCCGCGGCCGGGTCCTGCTCGGCCGAGAAGTCGATCACGGGAACTTCGACCATGGCGGACGGACCGATCTGCTGTTCGACGCCGCCATCCCCGGTCTCGAAGAAACGCAGTGCGAAGGCGCTCGTGCGCGCGACGGTATGCGCCACCGCCTGTTCGAACACGGCGGGATCGACATGCCCGACGCTGAGACATTCGCAAAGATGATAATGGGCCGCGCTTTCCGGCTGCAGGCGCATGTGCTGCCACATCACCTGCTGGTACTGCGCGAGCGGCCGTCTCGCGCCGTCGTCCGACGGGAGCGGGAGGCTCAGGTCGATCGCGGCCAGCGGCCGCTCGGGGTCGGCCACCACCGCCGCGGCGAGCAGCTCGAAACGCGCGGCGAATCCGGCGACGGTGGATTCGTCGAAGAGATCGGTCGCATAGACCAGCTCGGCGCGGAATTCGCCGCCCATCGGCCGGATGGTGAGCACGAGGTCGTTGATCGGACTGTCGCGGTCCAGACCGAGCTGGCGCACCTGCAGACCCGGCAACCGGGTCGATTCGTCGGTCGCCTCGTGCAGCACGAACGAGATCTGCGCCAGCGGCTGATACCCGAGCCCGCGCGGGGGCGCGACTTCGGCCACGATGCGTTCGAACGGCACTTCCTGATTGCCCATGGCTTCCAGCACGGTCGCCTTGACCTGCTCCACCAGGCCGAGGAAGCCGACGCTCTCGTCGAGCGTGGTGCGCAGCGGCAGCATGTTGACGAAGAAACCGATCATCGCTTCGGTCTCGCGCGTGCTGCGTCCGGTGAAGGCGCTGCGCACCACGACATCGTCCTGCCGGCTCAATCGGCCCATCAGGCACTGGAAGATCGCCAGCACGACCACGAAGTCGGTAGTGCCGGCCTTTTTCGCGATCGCCTGCAAACGGGTCGTCACCGCCTTGGAGAGCACGAAGCGGCACGATGCCCCCCGATGCGTCCTGCGCGCGGTACGCGGGCGGTCGACGGGCAGATCGATCAGAGACGGGGCTCCGGCGAGTTTCCCCTTCCAGTACCCGATCTGGCGATCGAAACCCGCCTTGTGCGCGTCGCTGCGCTGGGCGTAGGCATAGTCCGCATACTGGTAATCGCGCTTCGGCGTCGCGGGCGGCGTTTGCGCACGCGTCGTTTCGACGTAGAAAGAGAACAATTCCGCGGCGAAAACGCTCGACGACCACGCGTCCCAGACCAGATGGTGGACGAACCATCCGAACAGATGCAGATCCGGCGCGACGCGGATCAGGACCGCGTCGAAGAGCGGTCCTTCGCGCAGATCGAACACGCAGGAGAAGCGACGCTGGAGCTCGTTCCGGGCGGCGTCTGCGGCGTCGGCACGATCGTCCATCGCAAGGACTTCGATGACGGACGACGGCATGGGCGTCACTTCCTGCCGCGGCGTCCCGTCGTCCGCCAGGGCGAACCGGGTGCGCAGGGATTCGTGACGTTCGATCACCATCGACAGCGCATGCCTGAACGCGGCGAGATCGATGTCGCCTTTCAGTTCCAGCGCGATGTATTCGTTGTAGACGGAGAGGTTCGGATTGATCTGTTCGATCAGCCACAAGGCTTCCTGGAAATAGGAAAGCGGCGCCGGCGCGTCTTTCGGCCGCGTCTGAACCGCGGCCTTGACCGGCTTCCGGCCCTGCAGCAGACGATCGGCGACCGCCTGCAGTTCTTCTGGCGAAAGGTCGCGCAGCCGATCGACCTGACTTCCGGGGTTGTCGCCACTCTGATGCATTCGCCACTCCGTCATTGAACCTTGCCGGCGGAACGATCGGACAGCGCACGTCCTACGCCTTCCGATCGACCGGACCGGCGCACGACCGGACCGGATACCGACGCAACGGCCGCCTGCGCCCGGTCGCGTCGTCGCAATCTGTTTGCCCGGCTGCACCACCGGGGCCTGTCCCGACAAACCGCTTGCCGGGCACCGGGAACGCATGTCCGGGACGCTTCTCGACGCTCCCCGCTAGACCGATTCGCTCGCTTGCCTGGCGAGCTCGGCGACGACCAGCGTACTGAAGTATGCAATATTGGCTTCGGGAACGAGAAGGGCCGAGGCCTGGATATCCACCTGATAATACTCGTTGGTCCGCATGATCACCTGGGTGGCGATCAGCGAGTTGCCGCCGATGTCGAGGAAATTGTCGAAGACGCCGATCGGCGCGAATCCGATCACCTCCTGCCAGATCTCCTGCAGCGTTTCCTCCAGGGCATTGCGCGGCGCCACGATGTCGCGGTTGGCGAGCATCCTGAGCGGCGTCGCATTGAATTCCCGCTTCGCCGGTTGAACGCCATCGCCTGCGTCGGCGGCGACATGCTGCTCGAGCCCTCCGACTCCTGCGAACCGGACCAGCAGCGACCCGGCCTCATCGCAGATGTCGATATCGATCAGCGCAGCGTCGTCATCGCCTGAATCGCCACTGCCCGAGTGCGCGCTGCCCGCGGCGTCGTGCACATGCACGACGACCGCCGCCGGCAGCGGCGCCAGCAGGGTCAGCTCCCGGCATCGATAGGTCGTCGGCAATGCGGCCACGCTGCCGTCGTCCTTCGAGCCTACGCCCGCGATCAGCAGCGAAGCGGCCTGCAGCGCGGTGTTCAATACCAGCGGGGGCAAACCGTATCGGTCGGCGTCCGGATCCGGCGACGCGTTGAGTTCGGCCACGAAAAAGGCGCGACCGTCGTCGCCGGCACCGCTGCGGACGATTCCGGTCTCGGCATAGGCCGGGCCGTATTCGAATCCGATGCGGGTCAGGGCCTCGTACCACTGCGCGGTCGTGATCTGGCCGGTCGCACGTGCGCGCAGCGAAGGCAGGTCCATCGATTCCAGTGCCGCCGGACTCGATGCCAGCCACGCCGTGGCGCGGCAATGCAGCGCCCTGGCCTCCGCCTCCGCGGCGGACGGCACGACGCCCTGCCCTGCCGGCATCGAATACACCTCGCATTCGATGCGGTTCGACCCCGCGGCGCGCAGACTCACATGCAGCGTCACCGGTTCCGCGTCGATATCGCGCGGACCGTACCACTCCACGCCCGTGAGCCGGATCGCGCCCATCTCGCCGGCGCGATGCGCGCGGCCGACCAGTTCCGCGATGGCGGCCCGCATCATTTCGAAGTAGACCGCAGCGGGAATCAGACGCAGTCCGCGCACGTTGTCGCGCACCGCATAGATCTCGTCGCCGTCGAACCGGGTGCTGAACCTGCATTCCGAAAGGTCGGAGCTGTTCACGTGCAGCATCGGATGGACGATCGGCACGGCGCGACCGCCTTCGACCTGGAAGGTCCTGACGGCCCTCGGCGGCGAGCCGCGCGCGTCAGCAGGCGGTGGCGCAACCGGAACCCAGCAGCGTTCGCGCGCGAACGGGTAGCCCGGCAGCGGCACGATCGGACGCCGGCGCGGGTGCAGCGCGTCCCACGGCACGTTGCCGCCGTACGCCCAGAACATCGCGAGTTTCTCGAGGTCGCGCTCGCGCACGAACGTATCGATGAGGACATCGCCGGCGCTGCCGCTGGTGAAGGAGTTGAACGCGGCGCTTTCGGCCTGGCCGCCGACGTGGATCGCCGCCTGGCCGGCGGTCGCGCCAACGCTCCCTGTCAGATAGGCGGCGAGCGCCTCGATCAATTGTTCGCGGCTGTCCACCACCATCGCCAGCCTGAAGGACATCGCTTCGCGGCCGCATTGCAACGTATGGGCGACGTCGACGAGCGCGAGCGCGGGCCGCTGCTCGACATGTTCGCGAAGATTGCGCGCCAGGGCCTTCAGGCGATCGCTGCTCTTCGCCGACAGCACGACGACCTGCGGTCCGTGCCCGGAGTCGCTGCCATGGGCCTGGAACGCCGTGGCCGTGTACTCCTCGACGACGAGACACGCGTTCGCGCCGCCGGCGCCGAAGGAATTGATCAGCGCGCGGCGCGGACCGTCGACAGCCCAGGGCTCCAGTGCCGTCTGCAGGCGGAACGGCGATTCCTCGAAGCGGATGTTCGGGTTCGGCGGGTCCGCGAGGATCGAGGGTGCCAGCGTGCGGTGGCGCAGCTGCAGCAGCACCTTGGCGAGCTGGATCATGCCCGAGGCGGCCTCGGCATGGCCGACGTTCGATTTCACCGCGCCGATCGGGATCTTGCCTGTCGCGACCGCGCCGCTCTCGACGCCCACGAACGCATTTCGCAGCGCGACCATTTCGATCGCGTCGCCCAGCGGCGAGCCGTTTGCGGCCGCCTCCACATAGCCGATGGATCCGGGCTCGACCCGCGCATCGCGCAAGGCTTCTTCCACCGCCTGCGCCTGCGCCACCGGATTCGGCACCGAGTAGCCGTTGCTGCGGCCGCCATGGTTCAGGGCCGACCCGCGAATGACGGCGAGGATCTCGTCGCCGTCGTCGATCGCACGGCGCAGCGGTTTCAGCAGCACCGCGCCGACCGCCTCCGCAGGCAGGAATCCGTCGGTGGCGCCGAAGCTCCGCGCGCGCGCATGGCTGGCGAGCATCTGCCCCTGGCTCAGGGCGATGTACTTCTTCGGATGGATCGTGAGATTGACGCCGCCGGCAATCGCGAGCGAGCACGCGCCCTGGCGCAGATCGGCGCAGGCCATGTGGATGGCGGTGAGCGCCGACGAACACATCGTGTCGATCGCGACGCTGGGACCGCCCAGGCCGAAGAAGTACGAGACGCGATTGGCGATGCCGGCCTGCGGCGCCGTGCACAGGGCGCCGCTGGCGGTATCGGCCGCGAGATCGCCGTAATCGTTGTACATCGAGCCGACATAGACGCCGACGCGACCGCCGTAGTCCTTCTGCAGCGACTCGCGGGTGAACCCGCCGGATTCCAGCAGGGTCCACACGGTCTCCAGGAACAGACGCTGCTGCGGATCGACGAACTGGGCCTCGGCGGGGGTCATGTTGAAGAACAGCGCGTCGAAGAGGTCGATGTCCTCCAGGAAGCCGCCCCACCGGCAATAGTGCTTGCCGAACACGCCGCGTCCGGGATCGTAGTCGGCCTCGCGGTCCCAGCGCGAAGACGGCACTTCGGTGATGCAATCGACGCCCTCACGCAGATTGTCCCAGAGCGCGTCCATATCTGACGAGCCGGGGAAACGGCCGCTGATGCCGACGATCGCGATCTTCTCGCGCTCGCCCGTCGGATCGACATCGAGCACGGCCGCCGGGGCGCGCGCGCGCAGCGCCCGGGTCTGGACCTGCGGCGCGGTCTCGACGGCGTCGCCGTCGACGCCCAGCATCTTCGCCGCCGCGGCGCGATGGTGCTGCACCAGATATCGATTGAGCGACAGCAGATCCTGATGCTCGAAGAACAGGGTCTTGGGCAGCGACCCCAGCGAGTTCTCCAGCTCCTTCGTCATCTGCAGGGCGAGAATCGAATCGAAGCCGTAATCGTCGAAGGGGACGTGCGGCATCACCCGATCGACCGGCAACTTGATCGCATTGCCCAACAGTCCGCGCAGGTAACGCAGCATGTGCCGGGCGACGGGATCGTTGTCCGGCACGACGGATGCCGCAAGGGGCTGCGCATCGATGCGCCTGGCGACTCCTGCAACCTCGACGCCGGTGCCGGCCAGCAATCGCAGCATCAGGTCGCGTTCGCCGGCCAGCACGAGTTGGCGCGGTCGGCGGTCGGCGAGCAGACCGGCCAGTCGATCGAGTCCTTCGTCGGCTTCGATCGCGCGTTGCCCGCTGGATTCGAGATACAGATCGGTGGCCGCATCGTCGCCGACGCCGATCCCGCCCTCGCGCCACAACGGCCATTCGATGGCGTACCGCGCCCCGCCCGCATGCTGCGCATAGGTCGCCTGGAAGCGATTGGCGATGGCATAGGCGCAGGCGCCGAAATCCCCCAGCACGGCGGAGGACGAGGCGTAATAGCAGACGAAATCCGGAGGCGCGTCCGCGAGCACGGCGTCGATCGCCAGCGTGCCCGCGACCTTGGGTGACAGCACGCGCTCGAATTCGGCGAATGGCGCCCGCAGACCGTCCAGTTCGCGCGCGGCGACGCCGGCCGCATGGAAGACGCCCGCGATCGGGCCCAGTTCGGCCCCGGCGACCGAGACGGCATCGCGCAGGGCGACTTCGTCGGCGACATCGGCCTGCACATAAAGCGCGGCCACGCCTTGGGCACGCAGCCTGCCGAGCAGATCCTCCGCGTCCGCGCCGGGCGACGAGCGCCCGAGCAGCACGAGATTGGCGCGGTATTCGCGCGCCAGCCGCTCCGCCAGCATCGCGCCCAGACCGCCGAGGCCGCCGGTGATCAGATAGGTCGCGCCCTCGCGCAGCAGCGGCGAAGCCTGGGTCCTGAAGGCCGGCACGATGCGCCGAGCGAGGCGCACGCCTGGCTCGTAAAAGACGCATGTCGACGCCGGATCCTGCAGTTCGGCCAAGGCGTGCAGGGCCGCGTTGCGCACCAGCGCATCGATATCTTCGTCCTCGCCGCTGTCCGGCAACACGCCGACCACCTGGATCCGGTGCGGCAGGCTGCGTTTGAGCGAGGGCGCGAGCGCGATCCAGGAATCCACGTACGCGCGTTCCAACGGCGTGCGGCAGATCGCGACCAGCACGATGCGCAACTTCGGCAGGTCGGCCGATGCGACATCCTGCAGCAACCCGACGAGCCGACGATAATCGGCGACCGCCGCGGGGTCGTTCACCGGCCAGAACGCGACGATCGCATCGAGCGGTCCCGAGTGCTCGGCCAGATGCGCAAGGGCCTGCCGCAGATCCGCTGCGGATCCGCCAGCGGCATCGCCGTCCTCCACGAGCGCACCCGAAAGCGTCGCGGCGCGCAGGACATGCACCTCGGATGCGATCGCATCGGCCACGTCCCGGACCTGCGCTTCGTAGCGATCCTCCGGAATCAGGCAGACGATCCTGCCCGTGCCGGCGTCGCGATCGGGCTGCAGGGGCGTTGCATGCCATTCCTCGACGAAGGTGTGCAGATCGTCGGCGCCTTCGGTCGCTTCCGGATCGCTCGCGGAGGGCTCCGCGGAGGAGGCGACCGGCTTGTCCAGAAGTCGCGAAGTGAAACCGCGAAAACGCACCAGCACATCGCCGCCCCTGTCGCAGATCGTGACGTCGAGCTTGCGCAGATTGGCGCCGCCGCCCGGGGCTTCCCGGACGATCGCGATCGCATCGCCGTTGCAGGGCGCATAGACATCCATGCGCTCGAGCGCATATGGCAACGAAAGCCGCAGCGCGGCGGACGCATCCCCCGCTCGCGCCTGGGCGAGCAGCAGACCGATCGACGCATGCAGCGCGGCATCGGCGATGCTCGGATGCAGGTCGAAACGGGCGGCGCCTTCGCGCGCAGCGTCGGGCAGAGCGAGTTCGGCGATCGCGAACGCGTCGCCGTTCTCCTCGCGACCGGCGCGCAGCGAGCGGATCGCCCGGAATGATGCGCCATAATCCAGGCCGCCCGCTTCGAGCAGTCGGTAACACTCGTCGACCGCGAGGTCCAGATCGCACAGGGCGGCGAGCGACCCGATGTCGATCCGCTGTTCGTCCGCGGCCAGATGATCGGCAGCGCCCTGGAAGTGCACGGTGCGTTCGCCCGCTCCGCCGCTGTAGATCTCGTAGCCGAGGGTGCCATCGACGGTGCGGTGCACCGACACGTGCAGCGCCTGCGTTTCGGCGCCGACGACGAACGGGCGCTGCCACGCGACATTGCGAAGACTGTGGCGCGCATCGGGCGCGCCGGTCGCGAGCTTCAGCGCGGCCTGCGCCATTTCCAGATAGGCCACGCCCGGCAGGACATGCGCGCCCCTGACCAGATGATCGCGCAGGAAGAAGGCGCGCGCATCGAGGAACGCGGTGTAACGCTGCTCGTCGAGGTCGGACGTGTTTTCGTGCAACAGCGGATGCGCGGCGCCGGCGTGGCGATCGCGCCGGGGCTGCGCCCCGAAGACCACACCGGGCGATGCACTGGTGCGATCCAGCCAGTAGCGCTCGCGCGCGAAAGGATACGTCGGCAACGAAACCCGGATCGGCGCGCCTTCCGGGTACAGGGCACGCCAGTCGAGCACGGCGCCCTCCGCCCAGCGACGCGCGACCGCGGAGGCGCCCTGCTCGCCGACCAGCCTGCGCACGGCCTCCGCAGCGAGATCCTCGACGGCAGGCCGCGCCGCGCCCTCCATGCCCGCGTCGTCGTCGCCGACGAAACGACGTTCGGCATCGGGTTCTCCACGGAGGAATGCGTCGAGCGCTTGGCGCAATTGCCCGAGATCGTCCACGACGAATGCCGCGCGCGCCGCGAAGCGCTCGCGCCCGACCTGCAGAGTGCAGGCGACCCTGTGCAGATCGATCGCGCCGCCCGCTTCACGCAGATACGCGGACAATCGCTCCGCATATATGCGCAGTTGTCCGACGGTCTGCGCCGACAACGGCACGATCGCCGGCCGGTCCGGCATCGACGGGGATACGCGGGTCTCCTCGAATTCCTCCACCACCACGTGCGCATTGGAACCGGCCGCGCCGAAGGAACTGACGGCACCGCGGCGGGGATATTCGACCGCGCGCCCGTCGATGGTCTTCTGCGGCCTGTGCCAGGGCCCGCCCGCGGTCTGGACCACGAAGGGCGTGTCCTGCCACCGGACATGCGGATTCAGATGCTCGGCGTGCAGCGACGGAACCAGTTGCCTGTGCTGCATCTGCAGCACGAGCTTGATCAGACCGGCGATGCCGGCGGCCGATTCGGCATGGCCGATGTTCGACTTGATCGAACCGATCGCGCAGAAACCGGTCGCATCCGTGCCGAGCCGGAACGCCTTGGCGAGCCCTTCGATCTCGATCGGATCGCCGAGCGAGGTTCCGGTACCGTGGGCCTCGACGTAGCCGATCGACTCGGGGTCCATCCCGGCGTCGGCGAGGCAGTTCGCGATCAGGTCCGCCTGCGACACCGGGCCCGGCACCGAAATGCCGCTGACGGCGCCGACATGATTCGCGCCGCTCGCCCTGATGACCGCGCGGATGTCGTCGCCGTCGGCGAGCGCGCATGCGAGCGGCTTCAGGACCACGGCGCCGACGCCCTCCGCGGAGACGTACCCGTCGCCGTCGGCGCCGAACGCGCGGCAGCGGCCATCGCTCGATTGCATGCCCAGCAGGGCGAAGGTCAGATAGCGCCCGGGATGCAGCGACAGGTTCACCCCGCCGGCGATCGCGACATCGCATTCGCGCGTGCGCAGGCTTTCCACGGCCAGATGCACCGCGGTCAGCGAAGACGAGCACAGCGTGTCGACCACGACGCTCGGACCGTGGAAATTGCAGAAATACGAAACCCGGTTCGCGATCGGCGCATTGGACATCGACAGCGGCTGGATCGCGCCGTCGGAGAGCCCCTGCGCCTGCCACAGCAGATAATCCTTGTGCATGGCGCCGGCGAACACGCCGACCGCACGTCGTTTGAACGGGCCATGCGGATCGGCGAGGGTCTTCGGGGTATGACCGGCGTCCTCGATGGCTTCCCACGCGACTTCGAGGAACAATCGCTCCTGCGGATCGGTCAGTTCGGCGGCGCGCGGCGTGATCCGGAAGAACCGCGCATCGAAGCAGTCGACGTCATCGACGAAACCGCCCCATCGCGAGACATCATGGCCGTTCGGCGATTTCAGGCCATCGAACAGATGCCAGTCCCAGCGCTCCGGCGGAATCTCGCCGACGCAGTCGCGGCCCGCTTCCAGGTTGCGCCACAGCTCGCGCAGATTGCGCGCCATCGGGAACCGCCCCGCCATGCCGATGATCGCGATGTCGCGACCGTTGTCGCCGCCGCGGACCTGCTGCCGCACCGGCAGCCGCTCGACCGCCGTGTCCGCGACCGCAGCGAAAGTCGCCTCGATCTCGCCCGACCGGCCCGCGACCCGGGCCAGCGCATCGGCGTACTGCTCGGACAGGTGTTCGACGAGCTCATTGATCGTCGAGTATTCGAAAAACAGTGTCGGCGACAGCGAAACGTCCAGCCAGTCCTCCAACTGTCTGACCAGTTGCAGAAGCCCGAACGAGTCGAGCCCCATTTCGTAGTAACCGACGACATGGCTGATGCGGTGCGCGGGCACGCCGATTCGCGCGGCGATGGCGCCGGCGATGAGGTCGCGCATGAACGCTTCCGGGCCGGCTCCGCGCTCGGCCACTGCGCCCGAGGCATCCTGATCGGAGGTCGTCTCCGCCGCCGTGCCCATGCCCGCGCCGTCTGCCCTCGCACGCTCCGGCGCACCGGTGCCGCCGGCGTCCGCGGCATGTCCCATCGCATCCTCGCGACGCACCGCCTTGAGGGCGAGATTGCGCAGCACACCCAGTTTGCGGCCATCGGGATCGAAGAACTCGACGGTGACGAGGCAGATGTCCTGACGCCTGCGCAGACTCGCGTAGTCGATGACCGCGATGCATCGATCCCGGATCAGGGCGTCGGCGCGGAACGCGTCGTAGGACATCGGAATGTAGAGCTTCGGCCCATCGGAAACGCCGCGATCGGCATCGGTCTCTTCCGCCGACAGCATGCCGACGACGCAGGTGACGGCGCCGTCGAGCAGCGCCGGATGGAACATGTATCGGGTACTGCTCTCCCGCGCCTCCGGGCCGAGACGGACATCGGCGAAAGCGTGGGTCAGGGTCGAGAAACCGAACCCCTGCACCTGCATGAAACCGCTCTGCACCAGTCCACGCTCGCGGAATTCCGCATAGATCCGGTCGACGTCCACCTGCTCGCCCGCCGCAGCGACATCGGGCATGCGTTCGTGATCGGCGAAACGTGCGGTGTTCCGGTGCATTTCGCCGACCGCATACCGCAGGCGTTCGCCGACCGGCTGTCCCGCGAGTTCCCGGGTTCCGTCGATGAAGATCTGCCAGACGCCGGCGCGGATCTCGATCCCTTCGATCTCGACCTGCATGTCCTCGTCGCCGGAAAGCACCATCGGCCTGTGGATCGCGAGATTGCACAGCTCCAGGTCCGCGAACGCATGATCCTGGCGGCGGAAGAACTGGTGGATCAGATCGATGTACGACAGCCCGGGCAGCAGCTTGGCACCCTGCACGCGATGCCCGGCCATGACCGGATTGGTGCCGCGGATCAGGAATTTGTGCCCGATGCGGTTCGCTCTGGATCCCTTTGCGTTGCTGAGGCTCACTCCCACGCTCCTTCGGCCACGACCTCGCTCGCGGCCGGGCTCGCCGGCCGCGGATGCTGCTGCGCCGCATCCTGCATCGCCGGGCTCTGCTCCCCTCCCGGTCCGCCCATCGACACCCGCTGCAGCGGCGGCAGCGGCCGCGGGCTGCGCCGCGACGTCGCCTCCGCCGGCACCGCCTCCACGATCACGTGCGCGTTCGTCCCGCCGTCCGCGAACGAGTTCACCGCCCCCAGCCGACGACCCTCGCCCCACGCCCGCAGCGTACGCGTGAACCGGAACGGCGAGCGCTCCAGATCGTAGTGCGCCATCGGCTCCTGCGCCGACAGGAACGGCACCCGCTGACCACGCTCCAGCATCAGCACCACCTTGATCAGGCTCGCGATCCCCTCCGCGCACAGCGGATGACCGATGTTCGGCTTCATCGACCCCAGCTCGCACGGCGCTCCGCCCTGCGGCCGGTACACCGACTCGATCGCCCGCAGCTCCAGCAGGTCCGTCACCTCCGAGCCCGATCCGTTCACGTCGATGTGACCGATCTCCTCCGCCCGACACCCGCTGCGCGACAGCGCCTGACGCATCACGTCCTTCTGCGCATGCACGTTCGGCGCCGTCGGACCCGCCGTCCGGCCGTCGTTGTTCACCGCCACCGCACGGATCAGTCCGTACACCCGGTCGCCGTCCACACGCGCCTGCGACTGCGTCTTCACCACCACCATCCCCACCCCCTCGCCCAGGATCGCCCCCTGCGCTCGACGGTCGAAGATGTGGTACTCCCCGCGCTGCAGGATCCCACGACGCTCGAACATCCGCAGCGCCTCCGGACCGCCCAGCACGCTCACCCCGCCCACCAGCGCCGCACCGATCTCCCCGCTGCGCAGCGCCTGGCCCGCCATGTTCAGCGCCACCAGCGCCGAGGAGCACGCCGTGTCCACCACCAGGCTCGGTCCGCGCAGGTCGAAGAAGTGCGAGACGTTCGCCGCCAGATAGTTCTGGCCCACCGCCATGATCGGGTTCGGCGCATGCCGCAGCCGTTCGCTGTCGCCGTGGTACTGACCCCGCGCCCCCAGATACACCCCCGTCCGCGTCCCCTTCATCTCCGACACCGCATACCCGGCGTGGTGCAGCGCCTTCAGGCTCTCCTCCAGCACCAGCCGCGCCTGCGGGTCCATCGCCTGCGCATCCGCCGGCGACAGGTGGAAGAACTGCGGATCGAACAGGTCCACTTCCTCCAGCAGCCCCGCCCAGTCCCCGCTCGCCTCGCCCCAGCGCGACGCCGGCACCGGCGCGATCGCGCTCGCGCCCCGCGACAGCAGGTCCCAGTACCCCTCCAGATCCGGCGCGCCGGCGAACCGGCAGGCCATCCCCACGATCGCCAGCGGCTCGTCCACCGACACCGCGACCGGCGCCGTCTCCGGCAACGACGGACGTGCCGCCGGCGCCTCCGCCGCCATCGGGGCAGGCGCAGGCGCAACAGGGACCGGCGCAGGCACGGCAGGCGCCTCGCTCCTCTGCGCCGACTCCGCCTCCGCCGCCATCGCGCCCGACAGCGCCTCGCCGTACTCGCCCACCAGCCAACGCGAGAACGCCTCGATCGTCGGATGCTCGTACAGCATCGACGGGTCCAGCGTCTGCCCCACCCGCGCGTTGATCGGCACCAGCACCTGCATCAGCAGCACCGAGTCCGCCCCGTACTCCGCCAGCGGCGTGTCCAGCGCCAGCTTCTCCGGGGCCAACTGCAGTTGCTGCGAGAACAACCCCCGCAGCCACTGCTGCACCTGCGCCAGCAGATCACCCGCGCCCGCCGGTCCACCCGCCGGCCCGGCGACCACCGGGGCGGACGCCGCCGCCGGCAGCACCGGCAACCCCGACGGCACCGCCCGCTGCGCCGGCGCGCGCCGCTGCAGCAACCGACCCGCCTCGAACCGCAGCGTGTCCACCCGCAGCGGCGCCACCACCCCGCGCAGTCCCTCGCCCACGATCCGGTCCAGCCACGACAGGCCCTCCGCATCGCTGTGGCTGAGCAGGCCCAGCTCCCGATACACCCGGCTGCGCACCTCGCCCATCCCGCTCTCGTTCCAACTGCCCCACTGCACGCTCACCACCGGCAGACCCGACGCCTCCGCACCCAACGCCGCCGCATCCATCGCCGCGTTCGCCATCGCGTAGTCCGCCTGGCCCGCCGCCAGCGCCGGCGACAGCCCCGAGATCGACGAGAACAGCACGCAGAACCGCAGCGGCTCCGACCCCAGCGCCGACAGCAGCGACGACACCCCCGACACCTTCGGCGACAGCACCGCCGCGATCGTCTCCCGCGACTTGCGGATCAGCGCCGGCGTCGACGCGTCCGTCACCCCCGCACAGTGCAGCAGACCCCCGATCGGGCCCAGCGTCCGCCGCACCGTCTCCACTTCCGACGCCACCGCCGACGCATCCTCCAGCGCCACCGACGACACGTACACCTGCACGCCCTGCGCCTCCAGCGCCTGCAGCGCGCGCACCTTCGCCCCCACCGCGTCCGTCCGCTGCGCATGCTGCGCCCACTCCGACGCCGGCGGCAGCGACTCCCGGCCGCCCAGCACCAGACGCTTCACCCCGTGGCGCGCCACGAAGTGCCGCGCGCACGCCAGACCGATCCCGCGCGTCCCGCCGGTCACCCACAGCACCGCCTCCGGCGACCACGCCACCTCCGATCCCGACCCCGGCGGCTCCGCCACCAACTGCGTCCGCTCCCGACGGCCCGACCGGTAACGCACCTCGACCGCCGTCTCTTCCTCCAGCTCCGCCAGACACTGCTCGATCCAGACCCCGTCCGCGCCGTGCTCCACGTCCACATGGTGCGATCGGATCCGCCCGTACTCCGCCGTCAGCATCCGGTACAGGCCCGCGCGCAGCGCGCCACCGACCGGCGCACGCTCCGTCCACTGACCGCACGTCACGCACAGCGCCACGCCGCCCGTGCCCGAACGCGCACTCACCCACGCCTGCAACGCCTCGATCCAGGCCGGATCCTCCGCCTCGTCCCGCGCCGCCTCGTCCGCGCAGCCGCCCACGTCGATCAGCACCGCGCAGTCCGACAGCGACGCCTCTCCCTCGCCCGGCACCACGATCCGTGCATCCGTCCACCGCGCCGCCAGCGCCTGCGCCAGACCGCGCGTCGACGCCGTCGCCAGGATCGCCACCGGCGCACCGGCCTCCCACGACCGCTCCGCCACCGGCGCGTCCGCCGTCACCCACTGCCGCCGCAGCCAACGCTCCGCCGGCTGCGTCACCTCCAGCGTCGCCGCGCCCCCCTCCAGACCGATCTCCCGCGCCCCGATCCAGTAACGCTCCTGCGCGAACGGATACGTCGGCAACCCGATCCGGCGGCCCGCTCGACCGCCCGACGGCGCCAGACGCGTCCAGTCCACCGACAACCCCTTCGCCCAGAACTCCACCAGCGTCTCGTGTCGACCCCGCGACAGCCACGTCTCCACCGCCGCCTGCAGCGCCTCGTCCTGCGCGAACGCCGACAGCATCTCCCGGTTGCGCCGCACTTCCCCGCGCTGCGCACCCGCCTCCTCCCACGCACCCGCCGCGCACGCGCGCAGACGCTGCACCAGATCCTCCACGCTCCCCGCCACCAGACCCAGACGGTAGTCCAGCGCCTCGCGGCCCACCTGCAGCGTGTGCGCGATGTCCACCAGCGCCAACGACGCCGCATGCGTCTCCACGTACGTCAGCAACCGCTGCACCTGGCGCTGCAGCGCCTCCTCCGTCTTCGCCGACAGCACGATCGCCTGCGGTCCGTCCACGGCCTCCACCGCCGCCGGCGCCTCGACCGCCTCCACGATCAGGTGCGCGTTCGAACCGCCCGCACCGAACGAGGAGATCCCCGCACGCCGCGGCCACACCACCCCCGCCGCGTCCACCGGACGCACCCACTCGCCCAGCGTCCGCTGCACCACGAACGGGCTGCCTTCAAAATCGATGTACGGGTTCGCCGGCTCCGCATGCAGGCTCGGCGCCAACTGCCCGTGCCGCATCTGCAGCAGCACCTTCGTCAGCGCCGCGATCCCCGCCGCGCTCTCGCAATGACCGATGTTCGACTTCACCGAGCCGATCGCGCAGAACCCCACCTCCGCCGTCTGCGCACCGAACGCCTTCGCCAGGCCGCTCATCTCGATCGGATCGCCCAGCGACGTCCCCGTCCCGTGCGCCTCCACGTAGCTGATCGTCCGCGCCGCCACCCCCGCATCCGCCAGCGCACGCTCGATCAGCGACGCCTGCGCCACCGGGTTCGGCACCGAGTAACCGTTGGTCTTCCCGCCGTGGTTCACCACGCTCCCCAGGATCACCCCCAGCACCCGATCGCCATCCGCCTCCGCGTCCGACAGCCGCTTCAGCAGCACCGCACCCACCCCCTCGCCCGGCACGTAACCATCCCCGTCCGCACCGAAGCTCCGGCAACGACCGTCGCTCGACAGGAACCGGCCCTGGCCCAGCACCAGATACTTGTTCGGGTGCACCGTCACGTTCACGCCACCGGCCAGCGCCGCATCGCACTCACCGCGCGACAGGCTCTCGCACGCCAGATGGATCGCCGTCAGCGACGACGAACACATCGTGTCCACCGCCAGGCTCGGACCGTGGAAGTCGCAGAAGTACGACACCCGGTTCGCGATCGACGCCGGACTGCCGCTCAGCGCGATCCCCAGTCCCAGCGCCTGCGCCTGCGCCCCGTACAACTGGTAGTCCTCGTACATCACCCCCACGAACACGCCCACATCCCCCGCCCGACCGGACCGGCTACCGCGACCCAGCGACGCGCGCGTGTAGCCCGCATCCTCCAGCGTCTCGTACGCGCACTGCAGGAACAGACGCTCCTGCGGGTCCAGCACCCGCGCCTCCGCCGGCGAGATGTTGAAAAACAGCGGGTCGAACGCCTCCACCCCGGCCATGAACCCGCCCCACTTGCCGTAGGTCTTGCCCAGCGCACCCTTCTGCGCATCGTAGTAACGCCCATGGTCCCAGCGCTCCGCAGGCACCTCCGTGATGCTGTCCCGGCCCGCCGCCAGGTTCGCCCAGAACGCCTCCAGCGTCTCCGCACCCGGATATCGACCCGACATCCCCACGATCGCGATCGGCGCGCGTCCCGCAGCCTGCGCCTCACGCTCCGATCGCGCCGCCGCCGCGGCCGCCGCACCCTCGGCACGGCCGCGACCGCGTCCGCCCGACGACACCGGCGCCACCCGCGCCGGCACCGGCGCGGAGGCCGGCACCGACCGCGGCGCCGGCGACCCGACCCCGCCCTCCGCCAGCAACTGCTCCAGACGCCCGCGATGCGCCTGCGCGAAGTGCCGCGACAGCGCCGACAGCGTCTGATACTCGAAGAACAGCGTCTTCGACAACGGTCCGAAGATCCGCTCCAGCGCCGAGGTCAGCTCCAGCGCCAGGATCGAGTCCAGACCGTAATGCTCGAACGGCGCATCCGCCTCGATCCGCTCCACCGGCAACCGCAGCGTCCCCGACAGCGCACGCATCAGGTACCCCTGCACCTGCGCCTCGAACGAACCGCCCGACCCCGCGGGCGCACGCCCGGTCACGGCCGGCGCGACCGCCTCCGGTCCCGGCATCGGCACGACGTCCGCCCGCACCTCCGGCGCGGCCTCCGCCACCGGCACCACCCGATGCAGATGCACCCGCGAACGCCCGCTCGCCAGCGCCTGCGACAGCGCCTCCACCCCCGCCTCCGTCGGCAGCGGCACCAGACCCCGCGCACGCAACTGCCGCGCCAGCGCCTCCGGCACCTGCATCCCGCCTTCGGCCCACAGCGGCCAGCCGATCGACACGCTCACCCCATGCCGCGCGCCACGCTCCACACGCTCGCTGCGCCACTGCGCGAACCCGTCCAGAAACCCGTTCGCCGCCGCATAGTCCGCCTGGCCCACGTTCCCGTACACCGCCGTCGTCGACGAGAACACCACGAAAAAGTCCAACGGCCGGTCACCGATCGCCGCATCCAGATGCAGCGCTCCGCGCACCTTGCCCGCCATCACCGCCGCGTACTCCGACGCCGTCTTCTTCACCAGAAAACCGTCGCGCACCACCCCCGCCGCGTGCAGCACCCCGTCCAGACGACCGTGGCGATCCCATATCCCCGACACCAGCGCCTCCACCGACGCCGCATCGCCCACGTCCACCACCACGTACTCCACCTGCGCGCCCGTCGATGCCCACGCCGACAGCAGCGACCGCTGCGCCGCATCCGGCTGCGACCGACCCGCCAGCACCACCCGCGCCCCCGGCGCACGACGCACGATCTCCGCCGCAAACCACCGGCCCACACCGCCCAGACCGCCGGTCAGCAGATACACCCCCTCCGCCTTCCACGGCATCGGCGCCGCCACCGGCGCGAACGACGTCACCGTCTCGACCTCACGCGCATCCGCCACGTACCGCACCACCGCCGCGTCCGTCGCCGCGTCCTCCGCCAACCGCGACACCCACGCCGACACCCCCGCCGAGCGCGACAGACCCACCACCTGACCCCGCACCCGCGGGTTCTCCTGCGCCGCCGTCCGCAGGATCCCCGACAGACCCGACAGACTCGACAGACCACCCGCCTCGTCCTCCGGCGACACCACGCACTGCACCCGCACCGGCGCCGTG
>JBIJAD010000213.1:0-6852 GCA_044345955.1 Lysobacteraceae bacterium | reverse complement strand
CGCGAGGCATCCGTGGCTGGTCGTCATTGCGGGGGTGAGGGAAGCATCGGGGGTGCTTCCGCCGCAGGCACCGCTCCGGGTGCGGCATGCTCGCGGCTTTCGTCTGGAGCGGCGCGGTGATCGTCTCCCCCCGGCCGCCGGCAGGGGATGTTGGAAGCAAGTGGTACTGCAGATCGGGAACGGCAGCGAATGGAACAAGAAATGGAGCGTGGCGCGGCAGAGGCGATGCGGTTCGAGCACGGTTTGTCGGATCTTGTACGTTCGCAACTGGAAGTACTCGGTCTGTTCGAAGGCGGCACGCTGGATGGCGTGCGGCTCGAAGACTGGAAACGCAGGGTCGGCCTGCCTTCGTTCTATGGGCGCTGGCTCGGCGAATCCCTCAGGCAGTTGTGTCTGTTCGGACATCTGCAGGCGTCCGCGAGCGGATATCGCGTCGTTCGCGAATGGAGCCCGCAGGATGCCGCCGAAGCCTGGGCGCGATGGGAAGAGGCGGCTGGGGGCGAGGCGGCGGCGCAATTGCAATTGCTGGATGCGACCTTGCGCGCATTGCCCGATCTGCTCGCCGGCAGGAAGCTCGCTACCGAGGTGATGTTCGCCGGGGCTTCGACCGCTAAGGTCGCCGGCGTCTATGCCAGCAACCCTGTCGCCGATCATTTCAACGAAGTGCTCGCCGATGCCCTCTGCGCCTACATCGAAGAGCGCAGGCGCCGGGATCCCGATGTCAGGCTCCGGATTCTGGAGATCGGGGCGGGCACCGGGGGGACGACGACCCAGGTGCTCGGCAGGATCGCCGCTTTCCGCGATTCGATCGCCGAATACTGCTTCACGGATGTCTCGGCGGCGTTCCTGATCGAGGCGCGCGAGCGTTACGCGGATCACGTCGGATTCCTGAGTTATCGCATCTTCGATGTGGAACAACCGCCGGCCGCGGCGGAGATCGAACCCGGCAGCTTCGACGTCGTCATCGCGGCGAACGTCCTCCACGCCACCCGCAATATCCGCCGCACCCTGCGCAACGCCAAGGCGGCGATGCGACGGAACGGCTGGCTGTTCCTGAACGAGCTGTGCAGCAACAGCCTCTCGATGCATCTGACGTTCGGGCTGCTGGAAGGATGGTGGCTGTTCGACGACGAGGCGGTCCGCATCCAGGGTTCGCCGCTGCTGTCTCCCGACAACTGGCGCCGCGTACTGCGCGCCGAGGGCTTCCAGAACATCCTGGTACCGACCGAGGAGGCGGGGGCTCCGGGCCCGCAGATCGTGATCGCCGAAAGCGATGGCGTGATCCGCAAGGAGCGGGCGAACGAGCGTCCGCGGAAACCGCCGGCGCGCAAGGCCCCGGTCGCCGCTTCCGCGCCTGTCGAGCACCGCGAACCCCCCGCTGCGGCAGTCGCCGCAGGCGATGCGGTCGGCGACGACCTGCTGTTCGACAGAGTCAAGGACACGGTACGCGAAAGCCTTGCAGATGCGGTGAAGATCAGCGAACGCGAGATCGACGACCACCGCGATTTCCCCGCCTATGGCGTGGATTCGATCATCGCGATCAGCCTGATCAACAAGGTCGGGACGGAGTACGGCATCGTCCTGCCGGCGACCGCGGTGTTCGACTACAGCAACGTCAGCGACCTGGCGCGACATGTACTGGAGAACCATCGCGACGCGGTGATCGCGAAACAACCCGGCCATCCACCCGCGGCGGCTGCGCCTGCGGCTCGGGCAAATCAGGGCCCTACGAAACAGGGTCCGACGAAACAGGGTCCGGCCGACAAGGGCCCCGCCCACCGTGGGCAGGCACCGAACCAGATGCCGTCGCAGGCGCGTTCACGACCGCCGAAACCGACGCCCGCGCCGCCGCCGCCGGTCGCCGCGTCTGCGCCCGTGGTGCCGCCGGCCGCTGTCGATATCGCCTCCGCACCGCTTGCGGCGCCCGCGCGCCCGCTGACGCCGCCGACGCCCGGCCGCTACTGCCGTGCGATCGTGAGCAGGCCGGGCACGATCGAAGAGTTGCAGATCGTCGAGGATGCGGCCCGTCCGCTGGGCGATCACGAAGTCCGGATCGCGACCGCCGCGTTCTCGCTGAATTTCGGCGATCTGCTGTGCGCGAAGGGGCTGTACCCGTCGATGCCGCCTTTCCCGTTCACGCCCGGCGTCGAGGCGGCGGGCGTCGTCGTCGAGGTGGGCGCTTCGGTCAGGCGCGTGCGTCCCGGCGACGCGGTGGTGGCGATGATGGGGCTGGCGTTCGGCGCACATGCGACGATGCTGGTCTGCCACGAAGCGCAGATCTGGCGCAAGCCGAAGAACCTGTCGTTCGAGGACGCCTGCGCGCTGCCGGCGGTCGCGATCACCATGATCGACGTGTTCCGCCGGATCGGCCTGCGCCGGGGCGAGCGCATCCTGATTCAGACCGCGACCGGCGGAACCGGATTGATCGCGGTCCAGCTCGCCCGGCATCTGGGCGCGGAGATCATCGCCACGGCCGGCTCGCAGCACAAACTCGATTACCTCGGGAAACTGGGCGTCCGGCACCTGATCAATTATCGCGAGCAGGACTTCGAAGCCGAAGTCCGTCGCCTGACCGACGGCCGCGGCGTCGACGCGGTCATCAATACGCTGTCCGGCGACGCGCTGCAGAAAGGCCTGAAGTGTCTCGCCGCCGGTGGCCGTTACGTCGAGATCGCGATGACCGGGCTGAAGTCCGCGAAGGCGATCGATCTGTCGGTGCTCGACAGCAATCAGGCGTTCCACAGCGTGGATCTCGGCAAGCTCGGGATGAACGATCCGGAGCTCATGCACAGCCATCTGCAGGAGTTGGAGTCGCTCGTCCGCAGGAACGTGATCCACGCGACCGTCACCGACGTGTTTCCGTTCGATCGGCTGCACGACGCCTATCGACGACTGGAGTCCCGGGACAATATCGGCAAGGTGATCGTCTCCGTGCCGGAGGCGTATCGCTATCGATCGCCGGATGCCGCGTCCGCATCGCGGATCGCGGACCCGTCCGCCGACGCGATCGCGATCATCGGCATGAGCGGCGCCTATCCGCGCTCGAACGACCTCGACACCCTGTGGCATCACCTGGAGCGCGGCGACAACCTCGTCGAGGAGGTGTCGCGCTGGGATCTCGATCGTTTCGCGCCGGCCGAGGCCGGGCGGCGCGACGTCTGCCGACATGGCGGCTTCCTGCTGGACATCGATCGCTTCGATGCGCTGTTCTTCAACATCTCGGTGGCCGAAGCCACGTACATGGACCCGCAGCAGCGGCTGTTCCTCACCCATGCCTGGCAGGCGCTGGAGAGCGCCGGTTATGTCGGCGAGGGCATGGACGGCAGCCGTTGCGGCGTCTACGTCGGTTGCGCCCAGGGCGATTACGCCGGCCTGTTCGTCGGCAAGCCGCCGGCGCAGTCGTTCTGGGGCAATGCCACGTCGGTGATTCCGGCGCGCATCGCCTATTACCTGAACCTGCAGGGGCCGGCGATCGCGATCGATACCGCCTGTTCCAGCTCGCTGGTCGCGATCCATCTCGCATGTCAGGGACTGTGGCGGCGGGAGACGGAGCTGGCGCTCGCCGGCGGCGTGTTCGTGCAGTCGACGCCCGCTTTCTTCCTGCAGGCTCGCGGCGCCGGAATGCTGTCGGTCACGGGCGCGTGCCACGCGTTCGACAGCCGCGCCGACGGCTTCGTGCCCGGCGAAGGCGTGGGCGTGGTGGTGCTGAAACGGCTCGACGACGCGATCGCGGCGGGCGACCACATCCACGGCGTGATTCTCGGCAGCGGCATCAATCAGGACGGCTCGACCCAGGGGATCACCGCACCGAGCGTGGTTTCGCAGGAAAGGCTGGAACGGCAGGTCTACGAGACCTTCGACATCCATCCCGAAAGCATCCAGTACGTCGAAACCCACGGCACCGGAACGAAGCTCGGCGACCCGGTCGAATTCCAGGCCCTGACCCGCGCTTTCCGCAAGGACACCGACAAATGCGGGTACTGCGCGATCGGTTCGATCAAGACCGGGATCGGTCACACCGCCGCTGCGGCCGGCGTCGCCGGCGTATTGAAGATCCTGCTTTCGCTCAGGCACCGGAAGATTCCGCCGTCGCTGCATTACGAAAAGGGCAATCCGCACATCGATTTCGACGACAGTCCCTTCTACGTCAATACCGTCCTGAGCGATTGGGAGGTCGGCGAAGGCGAGAGGCGTTGCGCCGCAGTCAGTTCCTTCGGCATCAGCGGCACCAACGCGCATGCGGTCATCGCCGAAGCGCCCCGAATCGTGCGCGAGCACGCGCAACGGCCGGCTTATCTCTTCGTGCTGTCCGCGCGCACGGAAGACCAGCTCAAACGTCAGGTCGAGCGCCTTGTGGCGCACTGCGAGCAGCGCGGCGACGCCGCCGATATCGGCAACATCGGTTTCACCCTCATGCTGGGGCGCAAGCACTTCCGGCATCGCCTCGCGTGCATCGCGCGTACTTCCGGCGAACTCGTGGTGCTGCTGGGGCGTTGGCTCGACAAGGGGCGCAGCGCGCAGGTCTACGTCGGCCAGACGCGCGCCGGAGAGTTGCGCGAACAGGGGTCGATCCGTCGCCACGGCAACGATTGCATCGAGCAATACCGCGAGGAAACGGGCGCGGCGGCGGCGATCGAGCATCTATCGACCGTCGCCGACCTCTATCTGCAGGGTTATGCGCTGCAGTACGAGCGTCTGTTCCCCGGCGACGGCTGGTGCCGCATGCCGCTTCCGACCTATGCGTTCTCGGACGATCGCTACTGGGTCGACATGAGCGCATGGCACGACGCCGTACAGGCGTCCGCCGCGCCGGTCGCTGCCGCGATGCCGGCGCCCGACGAGCGCACGACGCTGCTGATGCCCGCATGGCAACCCTCCGCGCCGGCGACGGGCGAGTTCGCGCCCGCGCAACACGTCGTCGTGTTCTGCGGCGACGGCATTTCCGGCGCGCTGTACGAGGGCTGCGCCGAGCGGTTGGCGTCCGTGTCCGGTCTGCAGTGCATGCGCTGGGCCGGAGATGCGACGGATTCGGCAGTCTACGAGGCGTTCGGCTGGAAGCTGGTCGAAACCGCACAGGCGATGCTCGCTCGCAAGGAGACCGGCCCTTCGCTGCTCCAGATCGTCGTCGCCGAACGGGACGTGCTGTTGTCCGGTCTGGCGGCGCTGCTCAAGACCGTGATGATCGAGGCGCCGCAGTTGCGCTGTCAACTGATCCGCATCGACGACGCCTCCGATGCACAGGCCTGCGCCGAATGGTTGCTGCAGAATCGATCGGCGCAGGATACGCACCTGCGCTATGAGCGCGGCATGCGCCACGTCGAGATCCACGAGCCCGTGGAGCTTCAGGCCCGGCGTCTGCCCTGGAAAGCCGGCGGCGTCTATCTGGTGACCGGTGGCGCCGGCGGCATCGGCACGATCTTCGCCGAGGCCATCATCGCGGCCGTGCCGGATGCCCGCGTCGTGCTTGCCGGACGCTCCGCACCCGATGGGGCGCTGGGCGAACGCCTGCGCCGATGGGCGACCGAAGGACGCGCGATCGAGTACCGCCAGGCGGATGTCTCGCGACGCGAGAGCGTCGATGCCCTGTTGCGCGGGATCGCGGACAGCCATGGTTTCCCGAACGGCGTGATCCACGCCGCCGGCGCGCTGCGCGACAGTTTCGTCGTGCGCAAGACCCGCGACGAATTCGCCGACGTGATGGCGGGCAAGGTGCACGGTCTGGCGCATCTGGACGACGCGATCGGCGCCCGACCGCTCGATTTCATGATCCTGTTCTCGTCGACCTCTGCAGCGTTCGGCAACGTCGGTCAGGCGGACTACGCGGCCGCCAACGGTTACGTCGAGGCCTTTGCCCAGTGGCGTCAGGCGCGGGTACGGCGCGGCGAGCGCCACGGTCGCACGCTCGCGATCGGCTGGCCGCTTTGGGCCAACGGCGGCATGCGCCCCCCCGCTGCCCAACTGGAGAAACTGCGTGCCGAGCGGGGTCTGGTGGCCCTGCAGGATGCAGACGGCCTCGACGCGATGTTCCAGGCCTTCGCGACCGATGCGCCGCGCATCGTGGTGCTGCGCACCGTCGCGCCGGATTCCGCAGCGCGCGCGGAGGCGGTGCAGCCCGTCGCGGTGGTCGCCACTGTGCCCGCCGCTGTGTCCAATGCCGGGAACGACGCCGATCTGGCTCCGCGGACATTGCTGAAACTGCAGGCGGCATTTTCGGATGTGTCGAAGTTGTCGCTGGCGCAGATCGATGTCACCGAGTCGCTGGAAAGCTACGGCATCGACTCGATCATGATCACCCAGCTCAACGAAAAGCTGGCGGGCACCTTCGGAGAGTTGTCGAAAACCCTGTTCTACGAGTACCCCACGCTGGCCGAGTTGGGGGCGTTCCTCGCCCGCGAATATCCCGACGCCTGCCGGCGTTGGTGCGATCCGCAACAGGCGGTGGCTCCGAGCGTCGCCGCGGCGACACCCGTGGTGTCGTCCGCCGCATCGGTTCTCGAGCGTCCGGCTGCGCAGGCGCCCGTACCGTCGGTCGCGCGCATGTCCTCCGTGTCCTCGATGTCGATGTCGTCGAAGGCAACGACGCCGTCGGATCGCGCGATCGCGGTGATCGGTCTTGCCGGCCGCTATCCGCAGGCGCGCGATCTGGAAGCGTTCTGGGCCAACCTGCGCGACGGACGCGACTGCGTGGGCGAGATTCCGTCCGACCGCTGGCCGCTGGAGGGCTTTTATGAGCCCGACATGGAGCGTGCGATCGCGACCGGCCGCAGCTACAGCAAGTGGGGCGGGTTCATCGACGGCTTCGCCGAGTTCGATGCGCTGTTCTTCAACATCTCTCCGCGCGAGGCGATGAAT
>JBIJAD010000212.1:0-6910 GCA_044345955.1 Lysobacteraceae bacterium | reverse complement strand
GGCCGCTTGTACCAGAAGCCGATCAGCAGGTACGACACCAGACCCACCGCTTCCCAGCCGAAGAACAACTGCAGGAAGTTGTTGGACATCACCAGCATCAGCATCGAGAACGTGAACAGGCTGATGTAGCTGAAGAAGCGCTGGTAGCCCGGGTCCTCGGACATGTAGCCGATGGTGTAGACGTGGACCAGCAGCGAAACGAAGGTGACGACCACCATCATCATCGCGGTCAGCTTGTCGACCATGAAACCGACGTGGGCCTCGTAGCCGGCGACCTGGAAGAAGGTGTAGACGTTCTCGTTGAACGGGGTCGCGCCCTGCAGCAGTTGCCACAGCACGTAGATCGACAGGCCGCAACTGACCGCGACGCCGAGGATGGTGACGGTGTGCGCGCCGGCGCGGCCGATGCGGCGGCCGAACAGACCGGCGAGGATCGCGCCGAACAGCGGCGCGAGCACGACCGCGAGCAGGACGGACCTGGAAATGACATGCTCCACAGCAGTATGTTCCATACCGTTTGCCGTCAGCCTTTGAGAGTATCGATTTCGGCCACGTTGATCGTCCGCCGGTTGCGGAACAACGTGACCAGGATGGCGAGGCCGATCGCGGCCTCGGCGGCGGCGACGGTCAGGATGAAGAACACGAAGATCTGACCGGCAGGATCGCCGAGGTGGCGCGAGAAGGCGATGAAGTTGATGTTGACGCTGAGCAGCATCAGCTCGATCGACATCAGCAGGATGATGACGTTCTTGCGGTTGAGGAAAATGCCGGCCAGGCTGATGCAGAACAGCACCGCGCCGAGCGCCAGATAGTGCCCGAGGGCGAGCGCACCCATCACGACTTCACCTCCCCGCCCGCGGCGGCATTGGCGCCGGAACCGGCGGCGTCGACCGCAGCCTCGCCGACGCCGGCAGGGCGCTCGGCGGGCATGCTGACCATGCGGATCCGATCGCTGGCGCGGACCCGGGCCTGCTCGGCCGGGTTCTGCTGCTTCACGCCAGGACGACGGCGCAGGGTCAGCATCACCGCCGCGATCACCGCGACGGTCAGGATCACCGCGGCGATCTCGAACGGCAGCAGGTAATCGGTGAACAGGGTGCGCGCGATCCATTCGGTATTGGAGAGGCCCTGGGCCTCGGCCGGATCCGGACCGAAGGCGGTCGCCATCTGCGCCTTCACCCCGATCAGGATCAGCATCTGGATCAGCATCACCACCGCGACCAGCAGGCCGAGCGGCAGATAGCGCACGAAGCCCTCTCGCAGCGGGGCGACGTCGATGTCGAGCATCATCACCACGAACAGGAACAGGACCATCACCGCGCCGACGTAGACCAGGATCAGCGCGACCCCGAGGAACTCGGCGCCGGCGAGGATCCAGGTGCAGGCGACGGTGAAGAAGGTGAGCACCAGGCACAGCGCGGCGTGCACCGGATTGCGCACGGAGATCACCGCGACCGCCGAAACGACGGCGATCGCGGCGAACACCAGGAATGCGAGAGTGGCGAAGTCCACGGTGGTCCTCAACTGGGCATGCTTATCGGTAGGCGGCGTCGGCGGCGCGACGGTCGGCGATTTCCTTCTCGAGGCGGTCGCCGATCGCCAGCAACTGCGGCTTGGTGACCACATTCTCGCCGCGCTTCTCGAAGTGATACTCGTGCAGATGCGTCTCGACGATCGAATCGACCGGGCAGGATTCTTCGCAGAAGCCGCAGAAGATGCACTTGAACAGGTCGATGTCGTAACGCGTGGTGCGGCGGGTACCGTCGGCGCGCTGTTCGGAGTCGATGGTGATCGCCAGCGCCGGGCAGACCGCTTCGCACAACTTGCAGGCGATGCAGCGCTCTTCGCCGTTGGGGTAACGGCGCAGTGCGTGCAGCCCGCGGAAACGCGGCGACTGCGGGGTCTTTTCCATCGGGTACATCAGCGTGTACTTGGGACGGAACAGATAGCGGAAGGTCAAGGCCATACCCTGGAACAGCTCCAGCAGCAGCAGGCTCTTGAAGTAGGACACCACTCTTGAGGGGAATGAATTCGACATCACTGGCCCGCCTCGAAGACCTTGAAGAACACCAGCAGCGACGTGACCGCGATCCAGG
Organism: Lysobacteraceae bacterium; assembly: GCA_044345955.1. Taxonomy (GTDB): domain Bacteria; phylum Pseudomonadota; class Gammaproteobacteria; order Xanthomonadales; family Xanthomonadaceae; genus Lysobacter_I. The sequence goes on along the minus strand of JBIJAD010000212.1, from coordinate 4,814 downwards.
CGATGGTCAGCGGAATGAACACCTTCCAGCCCAGGCGCATGATCTGGTCGTAACGGTAGCGCGGGAACGATGCGCGGAACCAGATGAACAGGCTGGCGAACACGAATACCTTGAGGAACAGCCACGGCCAGCCGCCCTTCCAGACCCAGTCCACCCACGGCGAGACGTCGGCGGTGATCCAGCCCTGCAGCGGGCTGAGCCAGCCGCCGAGGAAGAAGATCGCGGTCAGGAAGCTGACCAGGATCATGTTGGCGTACTCGGCCAGGAAGAACAGCGAGAACTGCGAGCCCGAATACTCGACCATGTGGCCGGCGACGATTTCCGACTCGCCTTCGACCACGTCGAACGGCGCGCGGTTGGTCTCGGCCACGCCGGAGATGAAATACACGCCGAACAGCGGCAGCAGCGGCAGCCAGAACCACTCCAGGAAGCCGGCATTGCCGGACTGGGCGACGACGATGTCGGTGAGATTGAGACTGCCGGCCGCCATCATCACCCCGACCAGGGCGAAACCCATCGCGATCTCGTACGACACCACCTGTGCGGCGCAGCGCATCGCGCCGAGGAAGGCGTACTTCGAGTTCGAGGCCCAGCCGGCGAGGATCACGCCGTACACGCCGAGCGAAGTCATCGCCAGCAGGTACAGCAGACCGGCGTTGGCGTTGGACAGCACCAGCCGCGCATCGAACGGGACCACCGCCCAGGCCGCGAACGCCGGCACCAGCGCGATCATCGGCGCGAGGATGAACAGCGGCTTGTTGGCGCTGGACGGCTGCAGCACTTCCTTGAACAGCAGCTTGAACACGTCGGCGAAGGCCTGGAGGATGCCCCAACCCACGTACATCGGCCCGTGGCGGACGTGCATCCAGCCGATCAGCTTGCGTTCCCAGACCACGTAGAAGGCCACGGTCACGATCACCGGCATGGTGATGGCGAGGACCTTCAGCACGATCCAGGCGAGCGCGCCCATGGCGCCGTAGGCGAGCAGCCAGTCGCGCACGCCGTCGAACATCATCTCCATCAGTTCACCCCCGTCGCGCGCACGCGGCCGGCGCCGAGCGCGGCGGTCGCGCCGTAGCCGGATTCGACCCAGGCCGCACCCTGCGCGACCCGATCGTCGACCACGACCGGCAGGGTCGCCGTGCCCACGCCGTTGTCGAGTTTCGCCATCGCGCCTGCGGCGAGACCGACCGCTGCGGCATCGGCCGAATGCAGGACCACGCGCGGGCCGGCGTTGAGCGGATGCGCCTGCAGCGCGGCGGCGCGACGAACGGTCGCATCGACGCGGTAGATCGCCGGCGACACCGTCAGTTCGAGGCCCTCGCCCGTCGCGGCCGACGCCGCCGAGGCGGCGACCGTCACCTGGCGCGGCGCGATCTGCGCGCCGGCGAGATCGGTGAAGCCGAAGCCGGGCGCGTCGAGCGCGGCGCCGAGCGCACGCAGCACGCGCCAACCCGGACGCGCTTCGCCCGGCAGCTTGCCGCCGGCGATCGCGCGCTGGTCGCGGCCATCGAGATTGGTCAGGGTGGCGTCGATCTCGGGCAGCGCGCCGATCGGCAGGATCACGTCGGCCACGTCGCGGGTCGAGCGGCAGGCGTAATGGCTGAAGGCGACGACTTTCGCCGCACCCAGCGCCTTGAGCGCACGCGCCTGATCGGCGAAGTCCAGGCCCGGCTCGATGCCGTACAGCACATAGGCCTTGCGCGGATCGGCGAGCATCGCCTGCGCGTCGCGCGCGGCCGGCAGCACGCCCATGCGGGTCAGGCCGAGCGCGTTGGCACCCTGCGGAATGCGGCACAGTGCCGCGCCGTGGGCCGCCGCGAACGCGGCGGCGGCCTTGCGGATCGCGGCGGCGTGGATCGAGTTCTCCGCGACCGCGCCGAGGATCAGCGCGATGCGCGAGGCGCCCTCGGGCTTCAGCGCTTCGAGCGCGGCGGCCATCCGCGACGGCGTCACGATGGTCCTGGACGCGGCGCGGAAGGTGAAGTCGAAATCGACCGGATTGACGATGTGGATCTTCGCGCCGCGCTTGGCGGCCTGGTGCAGGCGCTGGTGCAGCAGCGGAATCTCGTGACGCAGGTTGGAGCCGACCAGCACGATGGTGTCGGCGGTTTCGATCTGCGACACCGGCATCGCGAACGGCTCGGCGACCGCGCCGTCGGACAGATCGTGCGCGGCGATCCGGTGATCGAGATTGCCGGTGCCGAGCGCATCGGCCAGACGCGCCAGCAGCGCGCCCTCCTCGTTCGAGGTCGCCGGATGGGCGAGCACGCCCAGGTCGTCGCCGCGATGCGCACGCAGGAGATCGGCCGCGCAGGCGATCGCTTCGTCCCACGAGACTTCGCGCCAACCACCGTCGACCGCCGCCTCGCCGTCGCGGATCAGCGGCATGCGGGCGCGATCCTCGGCTTCGAGGCCCTGATGCGAATAACGGTCGCGATCCGAGAGCCAGCACTCGTTGACCGCCTCGTTGTCGCGCGGCACGGTGCGCATCACGTCGCCGCGGCGCAGATGCAGGAACAGGTTGCTGCCCAGCGCGTCGTGCCAGCCGAGCGATTCGCGCGCGACCAGTTCCCACGGGCGGGCGCGGAAGCGGAACACCTTGTTGGTCAGCGCGCCGACCGGGCAGACGTCGATCACGTTGCCCGACAGCTCGGTGGTCAGCGGCTTGCCGTCGTAGGTGCCGATCTGCAGGTTTTCGCCGCGCTGCATGCCGCCCAGTTCGTAGGTGCCGGCGATGTCCGCGGTGAAGCGCACGCAGCGCGTGCACTGGATGCAGCGGGTCATCTCGGTGGCGACCAGCGGGCCCATGTCCTCATCGGCGACCACGCGCTTGCGCTCGGCGAAACGGCTGACCGAGCGGCCGTAACCCATCGACAGATCCTGCAACTCGCATTCGCCGCCCTGATCGCAGATCGGGCAGTCCAGCGGATGGTTGACCAGCAGGAATTCCATGACGTTGCGCTGGGCTTTCAGCGCCTTCTCGTTGCGGGTGAACACCTTCATGCCGTCGGCCACCGGCGTGGCGCAGGCCGGCTGCGGCTTGGGCATCGGCCGGCCGCCCATTTCGGCGTCGACCAGGCACATGCGGCAGTTCGCGGCGATCGGCAACTTCTCGTGATAGCAGAAGCGCGGGATCGGGATGCCGGCCTTGTCGGCCGCCTGGATGATCATCGAGCCTTTCGCCGCGAACATCGGGCGGCCGTCGATCTCGATGCTGACATGGCCCTCGGGCACGACCGGGGCGGCGGGGCTCGCGGTTTCGGTGCTCATGCCGCCACCTTCCCTGTCGTTGCCTGTTCAACCACGGTGCCCGCGCGCTGGTCGTCGACCAGGAAACGCTTGTTCACGATCGCGTACTCGAATTCGTCCCAGTAATGGCGCAGGAAACCCTGCACCGGCCAGGCCGCGGCCTCGCCGAAGGCGCAGATGGTGTGGCCTTCGATCTGGCCGGCCGCCGCGCGCAGCATGTGCAGGTCGTCGAGCGTCGCCTTCTTCTCGACGATGCGGGTCAGCATGCGGTACATCCAGCCGGTACCTTCGCGGCAGGGCGTGCACTGGCCGCAGCTTTCCTTGAAGTAGAAACGGGCGATGCGCTGGCAGGCGCGGACCATGCAGGTGGTCTCGTCCATCACGATCACGGCGCCCGAACCGAGGCCGGATCCGGCCTTCTGGATCGAGTCGTAGTCCATCGTGCAGCCCATCATGACCTCGGCCGGCAGCACCGGCATCGACGAACCGCCCGGAATCACGCCCTTGAGGCGATGACCGTTGCGCACGCCGCCGGCCATTTCCAGCAGTTCGGAGAACGGCGTGCCGAGGCGGACTTCGTAGTTGCCCGGACGATTGACGTGACCGGACACCGAAAAGATCTTCGGGCCGCCGTTGTTGGGTTTGCCCAGATTGAGGAACCACTCGGCGCCGTTGCGCACGATCGCGGGCACAGAGGCGTAGGTCTCGGTGTTGTTGATCGTGGTCGGGCGGCCGTACAGGCCGAAATTGGCCGGGAACGGCGGTTTGAAGCGCGGCTGGCCCTTCTTGCCTTCCAGCGACTCCATCAGCGCGGTTTCCTCGCCGCAGATGTAGGCGCCGGCGCCGAGCACGTTGTACATGTCGATGTCGATGCCGCTGCCGAGGATGTTCTTGCCCAACCAACCGTGCCTGTAGGCTTCGGCGGTGGCTTCCTCCAGATGCTCGAACGGCTCGTGGTGGAATTCGCCGCGCAGATAGTTGTACGCCACCGTGGAGCCGGTCGCGTAGCAGGCGATCGCCATGCCCTCGATCACCGCATGCGGGTTGTAGCGCAGGATGTCGCGGTCCTTGGCGGTGCCGGGTTCGGATTCGTCCGAATTGCAGAGGATGTACTTCTGCATGCCGGTGCCCTTGGGCATGAAGCTCCACTTCAGGCCGGTCGGGAAACCCGCACCGCCGCGGCCGCGCAGGCCCGAGCCCTTGACCATCTCGATGACCTGCTCGGGCGGGATCTTCTCTTCGAGGATCTTCCGCAGCGCGCTGTAGCCGCCGGTCTTCAGATAGTTCTCGTACGCCCACGGCTTGTCGAAATGCAGCGTGGTGTAGACGACCTGGTGCTCCTTCGGCGCGGGGCCGACGGGACCGCCGGGGTGTGTGCTGTGCTCGTTGGAGCCGTGGTGTGCCATCGTCTCGCCCTGTCTCACTTCAGACCGTCGAGCAGCTCGTCCACCTTCTCGGCGGTGAGCTTCTCGTGGTAATGACCGTTGATGACCATCATCGGCGCGCCGCAGCAGGCAGCCAGGCATTCTTCCTCGCGTTTGAGGAAGATGCGGCCGTCGGCG
>JBIJAD010000211.1:0-6927 GCA_044345955.1 Lysobacteraceae bacterium | reverse complement strand
ACCAGCTTCTCGAGCAGCAGCTCACGCTCTTCCGAGTGCTCGCTCTCGACCACCGCGCGGCGGGAAACGACCACGTTGTTGCGCTTGCGGTCGAGCTTGATGAGCTTGAACTCGAGTTCCTTGCCTTCCAGGTACACCGGGTCGCGGACAGGGCGCACGTCGACCAGCGAGCCCGGCAGGAACGCGCGGACGTCCTTGATGTCGACGGTGAAGCCGCCCTTGACCTTGCCGCTGATGCGGCCGGTGATGGTCTCGTTCTTCTCGAGCGCCTGCTCGAGCTCGTCCCACACCATCGCGCGCTTGGCCTTGTCGCGGGAGAGGACGGTTTCGCCGAAGCCGTTTTCGAGGGAGTCCAGCGCCACCTTCACGGTGTCGCCGATGGCGACGTCGATCTCGCCGGCGTCGTTACGGAACTGTTCGATCGGGACGATGCCCTCGGACTTGAGGCCGGCATTGATGACGACGACGTCGGTGCGGACGTCGACGACGACGCCGGAGACGATCGAGCCGGGCTTGAGCTTGGCCAGATTGGCGGCTGCGCTCTGTTCGAACAGTTCTGCGAATGATTCGGTCATGGGTTGATTGCTCGGTTGATGACACAGATCGTGCGCCGCGATCACGGTCGCGCGATCCACCCGTTGCGGGCCTGGGCGGGATTGCCTGTGGCCTTGGTGAGTGAGATGGAAACACCGGCGCGCGGCGCGGGTGCGCCGGTTGCGTCGGACCTTGCCTGCCGGGAAACGCCCGCGGGTGCGAACGCCGTGTCGACGGATCAGGAGCGCGGTGCGGGCAGCAGAGCCAGCACGCGATCCACGACCGCGTCGATGCCGAGGCCCGTGGTGTCGATGCGGACGGCGTCGTCGGCCGGTCGCAGGGGCGCCACCGCACGATTGGCGTCGCGGGCATCGCGGGCGAGAATTTCTCTCAGCAGGTCGTCCAAGATAACGGAAACTCCCTTGTCTTTCAACTGCTTATACCGCCTCTCGGCGCGCTCGGCCGGGCTGGCGGTCAAAAAGACCTTCCAGGGGGCGTCAGGGAAGATGACCGTGCCCATGTCGCGGCCGTCGGCGACCAGGCCCGGGGGCTGGCGGAAGGCGCGCTGGCGGTCGCGCAGGGCCGCCCGGACCTCGGGCACCGCGGCGATCGCCGAGGCGGCGGCTCCGGCGGTCTCGGTCCGCAGTTCATCGGTGGCGTCGAGCCCGTTCACGATCACCCGCAGTTCGCCGTCGGTGCGTTCCTCGAAGCCGATCCGGGTGTCGAAGGCGCAGCGGACCAGGGCCGCAGGGTCGGCAAGGTCCAGATCCGACCAGCCCGCCGCGACCCCGATCGCCCGGTACAGGGCACCGGAATCGAGGTAATGCCAGCCCAGACGCTCGGCCACCCGCCGGCTGATGGTGCCCTTGCCGGAACCCGAGGGGCCGTCGATGGTGAGAACCGGCACGGCGGAGTCGGACATGGCGGAGGGGCCCGGCGGTGAGGGGAAGCGACATTCTAGCCGGCCGTCGCCCCGCTCCGCAGCGCCCGCTGCCGCAAGCACTTGAATCGTCTCGGAAATACCTGCAGAATGCCGGGCTGTTTTACGTCACCGGCGCCGGAGTCCCGGCCCCGCCCTCCCCATCAACCGCGTTATCGCCGAGGTTTCCATGAAGGTCCTGTCCTCCCTGAAGTCGGCGAAGGCCCGTCACCGCGACTGCAAGGTCGTCCGCCGCCGTGGCAAGGTCTTCGTGATCTGCAAGTCGAATCCGCGCTTCAAGGCGCGCCAGCGCTGAAGCAAACAAGCATGCCCAAGGCGCGCCAGCGCTGAAGCAAACAGGCACGCCCAAGGCGCGTCAGCGCTGAAGCGACCCGAGGCATGACGCCGCACGCCTCGCGGCGGCGCGCAAGCCCGACGAAGGCCGCCACGTGCGGCCTTCGTCGTGTCCGGGTCCCGCGGTCCGCGACTCCAAGCCCATAAGCACGCACGCCGCATCGCCCCTGCCGTCGCGATGCGCTTACAATCGGCCGCGACGTCGCCCCACCCGACGTCCCACCCGTCGTTACGTCCGAGGAGGTTCCCCCGTGCGCCATCTCCCCGTGGTCATCATCGCCGCCGCGCTGTTCGCGGCCGCGCCTCAGGCCCAGGCCGACAAACTGCTGATCGAGCGCGTGAACGAGGAAGCCGGCATGGCCCTCCCCGCGCGCGGCATGCGCATGGCCGAGGTCGAACGCCGTTTCGGCGCGCCGACCCAGCGTCTCGACCCGCGCGGCGGCCAGAAGCGCCAGTGGCCGTCGATCCACCGCTGGACCTACCCGAACTTCGTCGTCTATTTCGAAAAGGACCGCGTGATCGACGCCGTCGCCATCCGCGCCGGCAGCAACGAAGTCGGCCCGAAGCCTCCGATCCGCTGAATCGAATGACCGAACGATGCCGTTTTCCGGCGGAGTGGGAATCCCAGTCCGCCGTCCTGATCGCATGGCCGCATCCCGAGACCGACTGGGGTCCGCGGCTGGTCGAAGTCGAAGAAACCTACATCGCGCTGGTCGCCGCGATCACCGCATTCGAGGATGCGGTGATCTGCATCGCCGACGACGATCTGCAGACCTATGCCGAGGCGCGCTTGCGCTCCGCGCGGGTCGCCATGGAGCGGGTGCGCTTCGTGACCGTCGAATACGACGACACCTGGCTGCGGGATTCCGGCCCGATCACGCTGGTGTGCGAGGGTGGCCATTCGCGGTTCCGCCTGCTCGATTTCCGCTTCACCGGCTGGGGCGGCAAGTTCGAAGCCGGCCGCGACGATCGTCTGGTCGAGGCGTTGTTCGCGCGGGGCGTGTTCGCGAACGCGCAGCGCGATCAGATCGACTTCGCGCTGGAAGGCGGCGGGATCGAGACCGACGGCGCCGGAACCTTGCTGACCACCTGGCGCTGCCTGCACGAGCGTCATCCGGGCGCGAGCCGCGAACACCTGACCGCGAAACTCGCCGGCTGGCTGCGCCAGGACCGGGTGCTGTGGTTGGAACACGGCTATCTGGAAGGCGACGACACCGACGCGCACATCGACACCCTCGCCCGCTTCGCGGCCGAGGACGCGATCGTCTACCAGGCTTGCGACGACGTCACCGACACGCACTATCCGGAGCTGCAGGCGATGGCCGCGGAGCTGGCGGCGCTGCGCACCCGCGGCGGTCGTCCGTACCGGCTGTTCGCCCTGCCCTGGCCGAAGCCGGTGTTCGACGACGGCCGCCGGTTGGCTGCCAGCTACGCGAACTTCCTGATCGTCAACGACGCGGTGCTGATGCCGGCCTATGGCGACGTCGCCGATGCACGGGCACAGGAAGTCATGGCCGAAGCCTTCCCGGGCCGCGCGATCGTGCCGATCCCCTGCCGGCCGCTGATCTGGCAGAACGGCAGTCTGCACTGCATCACCATGCAACTTCCGCAGGGCGTGCTGGCCTGAGACTCCGGTCGGCGTTCGTCGCCGGATGCCGTGTTGCAATGGCGGGCCGAGGCCTGCCCTACGAGACCCGTTTCGAATGAGGCCGACATGAAAACCAAGACCCTGCCCGTCGCCCTGATCCAGGAAAAAGACCACGGCACGGCCGACGCCAACCTGTCGGTGATCGAGAACCGTGTCGCCGAAGCCGCACAGTCCGGCGCGAAGCTGGTGCTGCTGCAGGAACTGCACAACGGCGCGTATTTCTGCCAGCACGAGTCCGTGGACGAGTTCGATCGCGCCGAACCCATCCCCGGCCCGAGCACCGAACGCCTGTCGGGGCTGGCGAAGCGGCACGGCGTGGTGCTGGTGAGTTCGCTGTTCGAGCGCCGCGCGGCCGGGCTGTATCACAACACCGCGGTGGTGTTCGAGGCCGACGGCGCGATCGCCGGCAAGTACCGCAAGATGCACATCCCGGACGACCCGGGCTTCTACGAGAAGTTCTATTTCACCCCGGGCGATCTCGGCTTCACGCCGATCGACACCTCGGTCGGCCGGCTCGGGGTCCTGGTGTGCTGGGATCAGTGGTATCCGGAAGCGGCACGGCTGATGGCGCTGGCCGGCGCGGAACTGCTGCTCTATCCGACCGCGATCGGCTGGGACCCGTCGGACGCGCAGGACGAGAACGATCGCCAGCGCAATGCCTGGATCCTCAGCCATCGCGGCCATGCGGTCGCCAACGGCGTGCCGGTGCTGTCCTGCAATCGGGTCGGCCACGAGCCCTCGCCGCTCGGCGCATCGGGCATCGATTTCTGGGGGAACAGCCACATCCTCGGCCCGCAGGGCGAGTTTCTCGCCGAGGCCGGTCGCGAAGCGACGATTCTCACGGCCGAGATCGACATGGCGCGCAGCGAACATGTGCGGCGGATCTGGCCGTTCCTGCGCGACCGCCGGATCGACGCCTATCAGGACCTGCTGCTGCGCTACCGCGATTGAGCGTGGGCACGCCGCCGATCCTGCGCATCCGCGACGCCTTGCCGGCCGATGCCGCGGCTGTCGCTGCGCTGTATGCCGGCGAGGTCGGCGGCGGTTTCTCCAACTACGAATACGTACCGCCCGATGCCGCGGAGATGGCCCTGCGGATGGCCGCGGTGCGGCAGGCCGGCTGTCCCTGGCTGGTCGCGGAACTCGACGGCGCATTCGCCGGTTACGCCTACGCCAGCGGCTTCCGCAGCCGGGCCGGCTATCGCTGGACGGTCGAGAACGCGGTCTATGTCGATCCACGTTGCGCCCGCCGCGGCGTGGGCCGCGCGCTCATGGAAACGCTGATCGCGCGCTGCGCGGCGCTGGGCTACCGGCAGATGATCGCGGTGATCGGCGACGCCGCCAACACCGCTTCGATCGCCCTGCACCGCTCGCTCGGCTTCGAGCACGTCGGCACCTTCCGCGGGATCGGCTGGAAGCGGGTCGGCGACGCCCCGGGCCGCTGGCTGGACAATGTGCAGATGCAGCGCAGTCTCGGCCCGGGGGATGCCTCGCCGCCGGACGCCGCACCGCTTCACGACCGTTCGTCGCATGCCCCTTGAAAGAAACGAACGATCGTTCTATAAAGGCCGCATGACGCCGACCGTACCCCCGGGCAAAGGAGCCGCCACCCGCGAGATGATCGTGGAGCGGGCCTACATGATCGCTTCGTCGGCCGGCCTGGAAGGACTGTCGATCGGGCCGCTGGCCGAGGCGGTGGGCATGTCCAAAAGCGGTGTCTTCGCCCATTTCGGCTCGCGCGAGGATCTGCAGTTGGCGGTGCTCGATCTGGCCGCCCTGCGTTTCGGCGAGCACACCCTCGTCCCCGCCCTGAAGGCGCGCCGTGGCCTGCCCCGTCTGCGGGCGATCTTCGAACACTGGCTCGACTGGATCGGCCGTGATCGCGGGGGCTGCCTGCTGCTTTCGGCGGTGAGCGAGTACGACGACCGCCCCGGCCCGCTGCGCGACCGGGTGATCGCTCATCACCAGCGTTGGCGCGGCGAACTGGTCCGCGCGATCGGCCTCGCAGTCACCGCCGGCGACCTGCGCGCGGATCTCGATGCCGATCAACTGGCCTTCGAGATCAATGCGATCGCGCTGGCGGTGCAGCACGATCTCGCGCTGGCGCCCTGGGAAACCACTGCCGGCCGCGGCCGGCGGATGTTCGAGCGGCTGCTCGCCGACTGTCTCCCCCTGTCTTGAAGCACACGCCCACGGAGGCACACCATGTTCCCGGTTCTGCTCAAAATTAGCACGATCGTTCGCAATTCTGGATCCCTGATCTCGCTGCGCCTGAGCTTCGCGCTGGGTGCGCGTCTGTGGCCGGAAACGACCTTGGCCCGGGCAGCACGGTTGTTCTGCACCCCGTTCGGCAGCAGTCGCCGGCGCGCGGCGCGGGCGACGATGGTGGGAGCGCGCGAAGAGCGCATCGATGTCGACGGCCTCGGCATCGCCACCTATGTCTGGGGCGATCCGCAGCGCGAGCCCTACGTGCTGTTCGCGCACGGATGGTCCAGTCACGGCACCCGGATCGCGCCCTGGGTGGCACCGCTGCGGGCGGCGGGATACGCACTGGTGGCCTTCGATCAGGCCGGTCATGGCCGCAGCGACGGCAGGCGCACCACGCTGCCCGACTTCGCCTGTCATCTGCTGGCGGTCGGCCGCCATTACGGCCCGGCAGCGGCGGTGCTGGGGCATTCGCTGGGCGGCGCCGCTGCCGCGGTCGCGCTGGCGCGCGGGCTGGCGGCGGAGCGCGCGATCCTGATCGCGCCCGCGGCCGACCCGGTGGCGGCGATGGAGCGGTTCAGCCGTTTCGTCGGCCTTGGCGCGCACTATGCCGGCACGCTCGCCGCGCGCCTGGAGCGCGAAACCCGGGTGACGATGGAAGAACTGCAGGCGCACCGCAACGCGCCGCGGATCGGACGGCCGGCGCTGATCGTGCACGACCTGGAAGACCGCGAAGTCCCGTGGGCGGAGGGCGAGCGCTATGCCCGGACCTGGCCCGGCGCGCGCATGATCAGCACCCGCGGCCGCGGCCACAACCGGATCGCGGACGATCCGCTGGTGATCGCCGATGCGATGCGCTTCCTGCGCAACGAGCCGGTCGGGTCACCGGTCGTATCCTCGCCGAATCTGCCGTTCGGATTCTGCTGAGGCCCGAGGCGCGGCATCGCTCCCTGCGCCGACGCGTGCGCGGTGTCCAAGACAGCCGGGAGCCGAGCGTCTATCCTGCGCATTCCGTCGCGTCCACCCGCGGCACCTGCCGCGCAGGGCCCGAGGAAACGGAGCCGGCGGCCCCTTCCCCACCACCGCGTCTCCATGCCCGATCACGACTCCAGCGCGCCCGTCGCGCCGTCTTCCGCGTCCGCTCCCACCGAGCCCGCTCCCGCCGAGCCCGCTCCCGCCGTGCTCCACGACCAGCCCCACCAGATCGTCGAACGGGATGGCGTCCGCTTCACCCTGCTCGGCACCGCGCACGTGTCGAAGGCGAGCG